>DMPF01000247.1 GCA_003456095.1 Bacillota bacterium | reverse complement strand
TCTTTAGGCAACTGCTGCGCAATGCCCCCGCATCCCCTCCTGATGCGACGGTAAACCCCCGTGAAGATGTGGCTATCCTCCAGTACAGCGGCGGTGTCAGCGGCACACCTAAAGGAGCCATGCTAACCCATTACAATCTTGTTGCCAATACCATGCAGTTCCGGGAGTGGTTTTCCGCTCTTGCGGGGGGAAAGTCGCGCTTTATGGTCGCCCTGCCTTTAGCCACCACCTACGGGCTGACCTGTCTGCTGAACTGCGGTGTCCATATCGGTGCTTCCCTGATACTGATCCCCCGTTTCAAAACTGATCCGGTCCTTAAATTAATTGTGAAAACCCAGCCTACCTTCTTTGCCGGTGTCCCCACCATGTTTGCGGCGTTTAACAATCATCCCCATATTGAAAAGTTTAAACTTTCCTCAGTCTCTTATTGGAACTGCGGTGGTGCCCCCCTGCCCCTGGACGTGATGAGGCGCTTCGAACAGCTTACGGGCAGGCGCCTGATTGAAGGTTACGGCCTTGCTGAAGCCTCGCCCGTTACCCACTCCAACACGGTACGGGGCCGCAGGAAGGTGGGAACTATCGGCCAGCCCCTCTCCGACACCCACGCCAAAATCGTGGATATGGAGAACGGGCGGGAGCTGACTGTAAATGAAGTGGGCGAACTGATCATCTCCGGGCCGCAGGTTATGAAAGGCTACTGGAACAAGCCGGAGGAGACAGCGTTAATCCTTAAAGACGGCTGGCTGTATACCGGCGACATTGCGAAAATGGACGAGGACGGTTTTTTCCATATTATCAACCGCAAGAAGGATATGATCATCTCCGGGGGATATAATATATATCCCCGGGAAGTGGAGGCGGTCCTGCACCATCATCCGAAAATCAAGGAAGCCGTTGTTGTGGGTGTCCCCGATAATTATTACGGAGAGATCGCCAAGGCCTATATTTTCTGCAAAGGTAACAGGCTCATGTTTGAGGACGAGGTTATTGATTTCTGTCTGAACAAGCTAGCCCCCTACAAGATTCCCAAGATATTCGAGATATGCAAACCGCCACGGCACGACCTGCGGGGGGCTGAGCTGCGCCGCCATCTTTTGGCGGAAAGCAATAAGGATAAAACAGGGCAAAAAAAGGATAAAACAGGGCAAAAAATGGAGGAAATTGTCAAGTGAGCCTGGTGCTGGCCGCCATTACGCCGCATCCGCCGCTGCTCATACCGGAGATTGGGCGGGGCGAACTGGAAAAAGTAAAAAAGACACAGCAAGCCATGCAGGAGCTTTCCCGGCAGGTAGCCGCCGCCCGTCCGGAGACGCTGATCATCATAACCCCCCACGGCCCTGTTTTTCGGGATGCACCGCTGATCATGGCCGGTGCGGAGCTGCGGGGGGATTTCGGCGCCTTCCTTGCCCCCGCTGTAAAGGTATGGGCCCGTGTTGACGGGGAACTGGCCGCAGCGGTAATCGCTGCCGCGCGGAAGCGGGGAATCGGCGTCATCGTGGATGATGAAGCGGGTGAGGCCCTGGACCACGGCACAAGCGTTCCCCTTTACTACCTGCAGCAGGCGGGGACGGGAGAGCAATGCCTGGTCATGACCTTTGCCTTCCTGCCTTACCGCGAGCTTTTCCGTTTCGGCGAGGCTGTGCAAGAGGCTGTGAACTCTACCGGCCGCCGCAGTGTAGTGGTAGCCAGTGGCGATCTATCCCACAGGCTCCTGCCCGGTGCGCCCTCCGGCTACGACCCGCGGGGCCGGGAATTTGACGGGCTGCTGGTGGAACACCTGCGTCACTACCGTGTGGCTGAGCTGCTGGAGATGGACGGTAAACTTGTTGCGGCCGCGGGAGAATGCGGGCTCCGTTCCTTTGCCATAATGCTGGGCTGCCTTTCCGGGCTGTCCGTTGAGCCGCGCATCCTCTCATATGAGGGTCCTTTTGGTGTCGGTTACCTGGTGGCCCTCTTTACGCCGCGGGTGAAGGAGGGCGGCTGAAGATGCCCCGCACCGGAGAACAGAGTATCTATACGCTGATCGCCCGCCATTCCCTGGAGAATTGCATCAAAGGACACAGCATGCTCAAACTCCCTGACCCGCTGCCCGAAGGGTTGAGAAAGCCCGGCGCCGCTTTTGTTTCGTTGAAGAAAAAAGGCGTGCTGCGGGGCTGTATCGGCACGATCCATCCGCTTCAGGACAACCTGGCTGCGGAAATAGCGGCAAATGCCCTTAGCGCAGCCCTGCAAGATCACCGTTTTTTGCCGGTTACCCCGGCGGAGCTGGATGAGCTGGAGATCAGTGTCGATTTGCTCAGCGAGCCGGAGAAAATTGAAGCCATATCCGCCCTCGACCCGCGCCGCTACGGCGTCATTGTGCGTGCAGGCATACGCAGCGGTCTTTTGCTCCCCGACCTGCAGGGAGTTGACACAGTGGAGCAGCAGTTGCAGATTGCCCGGCAAAAGGCCGGCATCCACCCCCATGAAGCGGTGGAGATTTACCGTTTTACGGTGGAAAGATATTATTAAAAATGGAACGGTCTTGACCGCAAAAGGAGTCAAGGAAGGGATGCACGAAGAAGGGATGCACGAAGCCCTCTGCTATCACGTGGAAGATTCCCTCGTCTGCTGTGAACTCTGCCCGTTGGCATGCCGCCTGCAAGAAGGGCAGGAAGGGGCCTGCGGTGTGCGCCGTGCTGCCGGGGAACGGCTGTTCACTCTCAATTATAACTGCTGTGCTTCCCTGGCGGTGGATCCTATCGAAAAGAAACCGCTCTATCACTTTTATCCGGGATGGTCCATTCTCTCCGTCGGGACCTTCGGCTGCAACCTGCAATGTTCCTTTTGCCAGAACTGGGCACTGGCCCGGGGCAAGGGGGGCGGAGGGGAAAACCTCAACGCCGCCGGCCTTTTGCAGATACTGCGGGAGCACCCGCCGCGGGAACGGCTGGGCGTGGCTTACACCTATAATGAGCCCTCTGTCTGGTATGAGTTTGTCTTGGAGTCATCCCGCCTGCTCAGCGCCCACGCCTTTAAGAACGTCCTTGTAACCAACGGCATGATCAATGCCGGGCCGCTGGCGGAACTATTACCCTATATTCATGGCATGAATATCGACGTTAAAGCATTTAATAATGACTTTTACCGCCACCACTGCCGCGGCGGCGCGAGGAGTCTGGAGACGGTGCGGCGCACCGTCGAAGAAGCGGCGAAACACTGTCATGTGGAGCTTACTTACCTGATTATCCCTTCCCTCAATGACAGCCCGGCGGAGATCGGGGAATTTGCCGGCTGGGTCACCTCCCTTGACCGGGAGATTCCCGTACACTTCAGCCGCTATTATCCCTCGTATCGTCTGGAGCTGCCGCCCACTCCGCTGGAAACACTGCGGCGGGCCTGGGAGACTGCACGGGAGAAGCTATTATATGTCTACCTGGGAAACGTGCCGGACAACCGCTATAGCCACACCTGCTGTCCGGCTTGCAGCCGGCTGCTCATGGCGCGCCATGGTTACGTCACGGCAAACCACGGCCTGACAGGCAAGAAATGCCGTTTTTGCGGTAATACTATCCGTCTGACGGGGCATATTTATGGAGAGGAGAGTGTATAGCGGGGGATAAGGGGGAATAATTTTTGTTGCCGGCCTATTCCTTACGGTCAGGCTGTCTTTGCTGCAGGGAAGACATTTTTTTACCGTTTTGCGCAGCACCATTGGCGAAATCCGGCGGCCTGGCCGGAGTGGCGATACTGCAGGCCTGGCGTTACGGTATCGCCGGGGAGTATATTGTTGCCGTTGCACTGGCGTTTTTCGCTTTTCCCACCCTGTTGGGCTGGTCCGACTACGGCGAAAAGTGCTTTGAATATATCATGGGCGGAAGAGGTATTTATACTTAATAAAGAGAATTAATATAATGATTTTGCGGTACCATCAGAAGGATGAAAGCAAACCGTGTTTTTGATCCACCTGTAGGGGCACGGCATGCCGTGCCCGCATTTTCAGGGCAGGAAAGGGGAGCGGTGTGGAGTCAAATGTTAGAGCAGCTTGTCCAGAGCATTGCCAATTTTCGCCTGGGCTTTCGTGATATCATCGATATCACGATCGTTTCCTATGTCCTCTACCGCCTGATCCTGCTGATCCGGGGCACGCGTGCTGAGCAGCTGGT
>DMPF01000121.1 GCA_003456095.1 Bacillota bacterium | reverse complement strand
GGGTTACCCATAAGCTCCACATCCGCGACATATCCACAACCACCGCTATTCCTAAATTTGGAATGTACAGGCAGGAAGGAACGCTGATATGGTCGAATAAAGATTAAAACCTGTTGTAAAGGAGCGAACAACAGTGGGCCGACCGACCTTTTTTCGTCAGCGTATCCTCACCCAGGCATCTTCCCTGGAGTCCAAAGGACTTTTGAACTACCTGATCAGCGAGATCAAAGCAAGACGTGAAGTATCCCTGGAAGAAGCGGTCCTGATTGCAAGGGACGTGCAGCATTACCTTAAAACAGAACACCTCACCCGCGGCACCGGCCAGCTCGTCTTCCCAGGTATTGAAGGGCGTGACAACTATCAAAAGCGCTCCCGATAGCACCAGCAAGAAAAAGAAATAACCTTAAGCGTTATTGACGAAGAAGGCATAGAGCTCATGGCCGAATTCGGTATCTCCGCTATGCAAAAAGGGCGTCTAGCCAGGCTCATCGAAGAAGCGTACTTTCAGGATGCCATCTTAGACGGGCCAAGGCTGCTTTTGTTTATCCTGGAGAGCCACCGGGGGATCCGGTCCCACCTCAAGCACTTCTGGCAGCAGGGTGTGCTATTGCCCGTTGCCGGGATGAACATAGAAAACCGCCGGCTGATGCAGGAACTGCGCCCTGTACGGGCAATCAAACAATACCTGGAGGGCAAGGAATTGCACCAGCTTCGCAAAGACATGGCCATCAGCACCGGCCGCTGGCAGAAACTATGGCATGATTTCAAAGAACTGAGCAGCACAGAAGATCTTAGGGAACTTAGCCAGCAAACAGGCCAGCCTGTGGAAGTCTTAAGTGCCTGGCAAAAGCTCTTCCATCTCCACCGGCAAACGCTCACAGGACGGGTCAGGGAAAAGGAAAAAGCCTGCGGACAATCATTCTATCAGCTCCTGTGCGCAAGGCACGGCTACTCTCCGGCTGCAGCAGATCAGTTTATCGAAGATCTGCACGAGCTGGCCGTTCGTTTAAGTAGGCAGGGCCAAAAACACAACCAGATTATCTACAACGCCGTATCCGACCGGGAACCTGCCGGCAAAAAGCTGACCGAATGTCAGCTAAAAGCTGTGGCCCTGGATTACATTGACCCGGAAGACCTGGAACTGATCGACCGGGAAAGCGCTAAAAATCTCAGATGGGCACGTATCCTAAGATATACCACCCAAGCCCGTTACCAGGGGGCAGTACTGACCCAACCGGACCTGTCGCTGCTCCTGGGCATCTCTACCAAGGCCATCCAGACTCTTTTAAAAGAGCACCCGGATGTAATTGTGCCCACACGGGGCATGGTAGCCGACATGGGCCCGGCCCTGAGCCATGCGGACAAGATCATAAACCTTTTCATGAACGGATATACAGAAACAGAAATCGTCAGGAGAACCGGACATAGCTACGAATCAGTGGAGAATTATGTCCTTAGTTTCGCAAAAGCCGTCTATTTGCTTCAAAAGGGGATGCCCCCACCTGTTATCCGTAAGGTGCTGGGCTACTCCCGGAAGCTTGTAGATAAATACATCAGCCTTTACAGGGAGTACTCGGGACCGGACTATACCTTCATGTTCGGTAAGCTCCGCCGCCTGGCCGAGGCACACCCTGTAAAAAAAGAAGGAGGAATGAACATCTTGCAAGCCAAGAAGGGGATCAGTCAGCGCTACAAAACCCTTCTTGTCAGGGAAACAGCAGCAGTACTAAAGAGCACATCTTAAAAAAGAGTTCGAATTGGCCGAAGCGTCCCGCGTTGCTGAAGCGGCCTGTGCCCTAACCTCAAAGGACATTCAAAACTTTGAGGAGACCAGGGGCACAAAACGCCTGAGCCCGGGAGAGCTGCTGCTTGAAGTGGAAGGCAAAAGCATCGTCCTTCCCTTCCTGAACGAAAAAGCTCTTTCCCAGCTCAAAGACGGTGTAGGTTACCGGGCCGTGCGAAGGGAACTGGAACTCTGCCAGTTCGAGCAGTTGAAAATGGCTATCCCCCAGGCCACCATGGAGGACCTCTGGCATCTGGTTAGCCAGGGGGAACTGACACTTAAGCGCGGTGGCAAGGAGTTCTTACCGGAAAAGACGCTCGATTCGGCAAAGTTAGAGCTGCCCGGCCGCCAGTCTTTTCAGGGTGAAATCCCCCAGGAGGCTTTGGCGCCTGCCGCGGAATCATTGGTAGATGACTGGGGCTTAAGACCTTCCCAAGCTGAAGCCATGGTTACTGCCGCGGCCTGCATCTATACCTGGTGCGCGCCCCTTAGCTCGGAGCTTAAGTCCGGGCAGATGGTCTGGCTGGCACACGGGACCAAAAAATCAAGACGTACAGATCCGGCTCTTTTTCAGCCTGTAGTGCTCACCTTCTATGGCCCCAATCAGCGCTGGGTGTCCGATATTACCTATATCTATACCCGGGAGGGGTGGCTTTATTTATCCACTATCATGGACCTGTATTCCCGCAAGATAGTCGGTTGGGCGATGGAAGAACGGTTGAGCCAGGAGCTAGTGATCAAAGCCTTGAAGATGGCGATAGAAAGACGTAAGCCCGGGCGAGGGCTGCTACTTCACAGCGATCGCGGTAGCCAGTATGCCAGCAAGGCGTATCAGCGCCTGTTATGGCGCTACGGGATGATTTGTTCAATGAGCCGGAAAGGCGATTGTTTGGATAACGCTGTCATGGAAAGCTTCTTTCATACCTTGAAAGTCGAGCTTGTCTACCATTGCAGCTTTGAAACCCGCTCCCAGGCAAGGCGCAGTATCTTTGAGTATGTCGAGGTGTTTTACAACCGGATCCGGATTCACTCAGCAATCGGGTATAACAGCCCGGAAGAATACGAAAATCAATGGAAAGTCGCTTAATCCAGTGTCTGTTTTACCGGGGGAAGATCACTTACCACCCTGGATATGGAGTGGATCCTGCACGTCTCACCGTCCATGCTGCGGGGGATACTGGAAGCCTACTTTGAGCAGTTCGGCATTATCCTGCCCACAGCAGGTACAGTGCTGGATATGGGGCGCACCTTAACCCACAAGAAGATCGTGGTTCAGTTATCCCTGGAGGGCTTAAGCACCCAGGAGATCTCACGGCGGATCTATCATACTCCGGAAGCAGTGGATAATTATTTGCGCCTCTTTGAAAGGGTACTGCTACTGAAATATTACCAGGTTCCCATGTCCGCTCTGCCCAGGGTCACCGGTTACGGCAGAAGTCTGCTGGATGAACACTTGGAACTGGTGGAAAAGCACTTCCCAACCGAGGACGCGTTGGCTGAGTATCTCGGGCAAAGAGGTGTTAAGTTGGAAAAGATCAATAATTCGGGAAAATAGAGGTTATCTATTAAAAAAGTTTACGCCCTCGCAGCCCTGCGCAAACTTTTTTTAAGCATTCCTGTAAACCGTGAACCTGCTCTTTGAGATCCGGGAGATCCTTTAAGATTCAATCATCCCCGTCAAATTAGCAAAATGGCCGGCTACAACCTGGTAGAGGATAGCTCAGGCAAAAATATTAGCGGGACCTCCATATCGAAGCGTGGCCGGAAGAATCTGAGGAATGTGCTTTACCTGATGGCCAGGACCATGGTTGCTGTAAATACCGAGATGAAAGAGCTGTATCAATATTTAAAAACAAGGCCTAACAATCCTTTAAAAAAGAAGCAAGCACTCGTAGTAATTTCGAAGAAGATCGTGACTGTAATCTACAACCTGGTGAAAAAGCAAACAGCATACAAAGCAGAGTTAGTACTGGGTGAGTTCAGAAGGAATCAGATGAAGCAAGCAGCATAAACAAACCAAACATGCCGATAAAGCGGAAGATAAGGAGAAAACCTCCATTAGCCCACTGAGGCAGCATGAAAGCTTTAAAGCTATCTCCGCTTTTATCCCTAA
>DMPF01000198.1:660-2870 GCA_003456095.1 Bacillota bacterium | reverse complement strand
CGCTGGGGATCACTTACCTGCCCCTGGACGAGCTCTTACAGTATGCGGATTTTGTTTCTCTGCACGTACCTGCTACCAAAGATACGTTTCAACTGATCGGCGCGCGCGAACTAAACCTGATGAAGCCCCATGCTGTGCTGATCAACGCTGCGCGCGGTTCGGTCGTTGATGAGGAAGCTCTGTATGCTGCCTTAGTAGGCGGGCGGATCCGTGCTGCCGGTCTGGATGTTTTTGCGGAAGAACCGGTAGATCCCGCCCACCCCCTTTTGCAGCTTCCCAATGTGGTGGCACTGCCCCATATTGGCAGTGCTAGCGTGGAGACCCGCACTAAAATGTCTTACATTGCTGCCGCGGACATGATCGCGGTGCTGACGGGCCGTACCCCCACCTTCCCTGTAAGTATGCAAAAATAGCATTATCCGTTGCCTGTTTGGCTACCTCTACCTGCTTACATAGTTGCGGCCCAGGCGAGCGGCAAGGATAACCGGGTCATAAAGGGGAGCGAAAGGCGGGGAGTATGCCAGGTCCAGTTTAAAGGCTTCATCCACCGTAACGCCCTGCTGGATCATTACCGCATATACATCAATGCGCTTCATGCTGTCCAGGGGGCCGGTCAGTTGCGCTCCGAGAAAACGGCCGTCATCCTTATTGACCACGATTGCGGAGTACACTTCTCCGCCGCCCGGATAATAGCGGGCCTTGCTGCGGGCGCTGAAGGTATACTTGGCGGCGTTGAAGCCGTGCTGCAGCGCACCGTCCAGGGTCAGTCCGGTGCGGGCGATGCCCATGTCGAAAAACTTGGTAACAGCTGTCTCCACGATTCCCGGAAATTCATCCCGACCGCCGGCAATATTTGTGCCGGCGGTATAGCCCTCTTTATTGGCCTTGGGTGCCAGGGGAACATACACCGGCCGGCCGGTAATGATACTGGTGGTTTGAGCACAATCTCCGGCTGCGTAAATATGGGGGTGGTTGGTCTGCAGGCTTTTATTTACCACCACCGCTCCTTTTATTCCCAACTCAATACCGCTCTGCCGCAGAAAAGCAGTATTGGGCTGCACACCTGTGGCTATGAGCACGAAATCATAAAACAGATCGCCACTGTCGGTGCGTACCACGACCTTATCTCCTTCTTCCAGCAGTTCCTGCACTGCCCTTTGCAGGTTCAGCACGATCCCTTCTTTTGTCATGCGCTGCAAAATCAATGCCGATATCTCCGGTTCAAAAGTGTTGGCCAGCTGGTCGCGACGGTGTACCAGATGTGTTTCCAATCCCCGGGTCTTAAAAGCTTCCAGCATCTCTGCCGCGATATAGCCTCCGCCGATTACGGCACAGCGGCTGGGCTTTTGCACATCCAGAAATTTGGCGATCTCCTGCATATCATCCATGCTTTTCAATGTAAAAACGCGGCGGGGTTGCGCGGGTGGACCAAGGCGTATGCCCTCCAATATCGGCACGGCCCCGGTGGCAATAAGCAGGGTATCGAAGCGGACGGTTTCCGTACCGGCGGGAGTTCTGACCATTAACTCCTTTTGCTCCGGGTTTAGCGCAAGCACTTCATGCTGCAGGCGCAGATCAATTTTCCGGTCTTTTACTACCGTTTCCGGCGTCAATTCGAAAAGATCCGCGAATCTGGGGATTATACCTTCAATGTAATAAGGCATCCCGCATCCCGCATAGGAGATATGGGTACCCTTTTCATAAACGATCATTTCCCAGGCTGGTTGCAGTCTTTTTATCTGACTGGCGGCACTGAGACCGGCGCCGTTGCCCCCGATAATGATAACAGTTTTGGACATAACATTCACCCCGTTTGCTGTAAAAATATTTATCATCTGCTATAAATTATAACATTAAAAATTTCGGGACACAATGAAAATTATTTGCTGCGCGCTGCAGTCATAATCTGAGTTGGGAGGAGGTCTCAAGTGAAGGCACGGCAGCATCGGTGTGGCATGGCAGGCGCCATGGGCCACAGAAGCCGCGGGGCAGGCTTGATTTTTCATCCGATGTCGATTATAATGACTTTGCGAGAGGGAGAATACACAATTCAGCCAAAACTGCCAGGTGCCCTGTAGGGAGAATAGGGAACCGGGTGAGACGCCCGGGCGGACCCGCCACTGTAAGGGGGAGCCTGACACAGCGGCCACCGTGTAAAAGCGGGAAGGCGTGTCAGGCGATGAAGCCAAGCCAGGAGACCTGCCTGACAG
>DMPF01000198.1:0-339 GCA_003456095.1 Bacillota bacterium | reverse complement strand
GCCAGGAGACCTGCCTGACAGTTGTACGATGGGTGATGGAAAAGCTCACGGTATTAACCGTGGGTTTTTTATTTAAGTAAGATGGAGGCGAAAAATGACGACACTGCAAAATGTAATTGACAGAATTCAACCGGTGAGCGGTGAGTGGCGGCAAAAGGGGCGGGATTATATGGCGAATCTTGCCACTCCGCCAGGTGCATTGGGGGATCTATTGCTGCTGGCGGAGCAGCTGGCCGGCATCAAGCAAACCTTAAAGCCGTCCGTGGCTAATAAAGTCGTGGTCACCATGGCCGGCGACCACGGGGTGGTCGTGGAAGGGGTAAGCGCTTTCCCCCAGGA
>DMPF01000102.1 GCA_003456095.1 Bacillota bacterium | reverse complement strand
CACTAATTTTTTTCCTTTACTGATACTGAGCTTTTTGCGTTGCGCGCCATTTTTTTCTCAGCCCACAAAACTTTTAGCAAGCACTGCTGTATTTCAGGGCGAATCAGCCGCGACGATCGTCTTTATCACCCATGATATTGACGAAGCGGTGTACCTTGCCGACCGTATTGCTGTATTTTCCGCCCTGCCCGGGCGCATCTGCGAAATTATCCCGGCCGCAGCCGGCCGGCCGCGTGACAGAACGGGCTATGATTTTATACGGCTGCGGGAAAAAGTATTTGCCGCCCTTTCCCTCGGCTATAAGGAGACGGTGGAATATTACCTGTAACTAAAAATTATATTAGGAAGAAGGTTTTTTTGAATGAGGGAAATTGCCCGAATCTACAATAAAAAAATTTTGCTTTATGGCAGTGCCTTACTTTTAGGGGTATTTCTTACAGGGTGTGCTCCGGCAAGGCAACCGCAAGAGCAGGAGGCGCTCACGAGAATTGTTGTCGCCGATGCTCCCACGACCCACCATCGAAACCTTTATGTCGCGCAGGAGAAAGGGCTTTTTGCGAAACACGGTCTTGAAATTGAAATAATCAAGCTGGAGAGCCTGGCAGCGGCGAGAGACGCTGTTATAACAGGTGCCGCGGACGTATTTTGGAGCTGCCCGACGATTGCCATCGCTGCCATAGCGGGCGGAGCGCCGATCAGGACGATCGCTCAGGTCAAGATCCCCTGCACATCGGTTTTACTCGTTCCTGCTGATTCACCGATACAGGACTATGGGTACCTGGCAGGAAAAACTATTGCCGGGATATCGCCGTCCTGTGAAGCTGATAAAAGAGCTGGCGGCATTTTTCTTAAGTGTGGCCAAAAATAACTTTACGGTTGAGTTTTTTAGCGTGTTTATACCGATTGTCATAGTATGGGAGACGCTGCCGCGCCTTGGCGTCGTGCCGTCATCACTTCTCCCTCCCCCAACAGTGATCGCGGCAACATTTAAAGACCTGATCTTAAATCATGATCTTTTGGGACACGCTTGGATAAGCATGCTTAGTATACTAATCACACGGAGTATTACCTGTAAGACGGTTAACATAGAAGTTAAGGAGGCCGGATATGACGGAACAAAAACGATTTGGCAGCGCCCGTGGGCGCGGCAGAGAGTTTACTACGCGCCTGGTGCAGAGCGGCGTGCGCTTTGACACAGTCACCGGAGCAATCAGTGTGCCTATTTATCAATCGGCCACTTTTGCCCATCCGGCGCTTGGCGTCTCTAGTGGTCGTGGCGTCCAGCGAAAAACTGGCCCAGGAAGTGGCTTTTGTGCAAAACGCCTGCGGTCCCATGCTGGCGCCGCATGAGTGCTGGCTGCTGCTGCGCGGGTTAAAGACACTGGCCGTCAGGCTTGACCGGCAGCAGGAAAATGCGGCAAAGCTGGCTCACTGGCTGAGTGGGCATCCACAGGTGGAAACGGTTTATTACCCGGACCTGGGGGGCGATGCTCTCTTTTCGCCTCAAAGCAGCGGAGCTTGTCCGGCAGATGCTGGAGCGGCTGCGGGTAATTTCTTTTGCGGAGTCGCTGGGTGGGGTGGAGTCGCTCCTCACCTACCCCCTCCTGCAGACTCATACCGATGTGCCTGCGGAAACACGCCGGCGCCTCGGCATAGACGACCGGCTGCTTAGGCTTTCCGCAGGCATTGAGCATATCAGCGACCTGTGCGCCGACCTGGAGCAGGCGCTGAGCTGCTGACCGTTAACGCCATATTTGAGTTTTGGGTGAAATTGACAAACAGAGTGACTCGTATTACTATGTGGAATATGGAAAGGAAGTTTCGGAGGTTTAGCGCTGATGGTTAATGAAAACGCATTGGACATAATAAGAGAATATTTTAAATCAAGAGAAGATGTTACCGCTGTCTATCTGTTTGGTTCAACTGTTAAAAACAAGGAACGCATCGGAAGCGATCTGGACCTCGCTTTATTATTCAAAGAAGGTCTGGAGCCTTACCATCGTTTTCAGACAAAACTACAGCTCACTAACGAACTTGAAGACCTGATGAAACATAAAATCGATATAGTTGATTTAAGAAGTGCTGATCCTTTTTTTGTGCATCAAGTAATGAAAAATAAAATATTGGTTTTTGACCGGCATATCTTTGAACGGGTTGCCTTTGAAGTTAATTGCAGAAAAATGTTTTTTGATTTTATGCCAATCCATGAGCAATACCAGCGGCAAGCCCGCAAAAGGTTAAGAGAGAGAAGGGGTTAAACCACATAATTTCTTACTCGGGTTTCAGGGAACCACTGGATAACAAAGATTGTTTTCAGGTTCTGCAGGAAAACGGGATTATCTCTGCTGATTTGACAGACAGGTTAAAAAGAATGGCGCAATTTCGTAAATTAAAATTTACCGAACTAACGCTAACGCTTAAATATTTCGCTTACGCTGGTCTCCAGCCCGGCAAAGCAATATGATCTCACCATATCACCGGACTTGTAAGCGGTGTGCTCATCAACGGCAAAATCACTGAAGCCGTAGACCTGCACCGCTTGTTTATATGGGTCAACGATCCAGAATTCCCGCACCCCGGACAACATATAGGTGTTGAGCTTATCCACCATATCCTTGGAGCGGGTGCTTTTGGAGAGGATCTCGATACAGAGGGCCGGCGTACCCATATACCTTCCCTTTTCGTTGACCGCCGTCTCCAGGTCGCAGGCAATGAGCAGATCCGGCTGCATCACATCCGGAGTCTTAAAGTCCTTTTTGTGGAAATGCACATCAAAAGGCGCGTAAAAAACCTTGCAGCCGCTATCCTTCAGGTATGTCCGCAAAATGACATACAGGTTGCCGGAAATATCCTGGTGTAAAGTGTCGGGGGAAGCCAAAAGAACGATTTCGCCGTTTATATATTCCATTCTGAGCTCGCTTTTTTCGTAGATCTCCATAAATTCCTCATAGGAAACTTTTTTGCCGCCATACTGATAATCCAGCGCGTGCTCTTTAACTGTAAAATAGCGCTCGATTTCCGTAATATAAGGGGTAAGCCGCACCGCCTTTTTGCCGTTCTTGGTAATAATAACTTCGTGGTCGGTCATCACATAGTCAAGGTACAGCCCCATGTTGGCTTTAAACTCGGTAGCCGTGATCACCTTTGTACTGTCGTTCATTTTTCATCACCCCGTACGATCAATATAGCATATCGGGCGAAATTATGCAATACTAAAAATATCGTACGATACCGCCACAAGGGTAACCATCGCTACCTTATCCGATCATATATTTATAAATGTGAGTGCGAAAACTTGGAAAGGGAGTCACGACTGACTCATTTCTGAACAGATCCTG
>DMPF01000163.1 GCA_003456095.1 Bacillota bacterium | reverse complement strand
GGCCATTACGGCAAGCTTGCCGAAAGGGATCTTTCTTATATATTTGTGCCTGAAGTGGTGGACATGGAACCTCTTGCCTGGGCGCCCGCATGGCCGCGCGGTTTTACCTGTCCCTTGATGCAGACGATAAAGGGGGTTGTGGTCAATTCCGTTAAAGTTCCATCGGAAAAAATGCTCTACGCCCAGCTTAATTACCGCGGCGGCCGGGAACGTATACGCAGGCAGCTCGAACCGGTAGCGCGCCGCCTGCTTGGTTTGGACTTCAACCGGGAAAAACTTGATCATGCGCTAGGCCGGGCCTACCGTGCCCAGGAAAATTTTCGCAACCTCATGTTTGAGGAAAGCATCAAAGTCATGGCAGAACTGCGGCAGCACAAAGACCGTGTGGCTGCCGTTTTCCTGGGGCGTCCCTATACGCTGTTCGACGATTTCGTCTCCAAGGAATCGCTGCGCTATGCCCGGGAGCGGGGCATTGTTGCTCTACCCCAGGAGTTTTTGCTGGAATACCTGCGGGGCTGGTATGACGGGCGCATTGAAAATGCGGCCCTGGCCGGAGCACGGGAGAAGTTTAAGGAAGAGTTCTCATTACTGCTAGCCGATATGGATAATATCTATTCCATCCAGATGCAGAAGATGCTTTCCACTGTAATCTGGGCGAATTTCCTGAACGAAAGATCCGCGGAGACAGGCCTTCCTCTCTTGTATGTCATTTTCCAGGATCCTTTCCTGTGCGGTCCCAACGCGATGCTGCGTCACTACCTGGGCAGCCTGACCTCTTATCTGCGGCTGACGCTGGATGAACATACCGCTCCGGCAGGAATGATCACGCGGCTGGAAGCTTTTAAAAATACCTGCCGCTCCCGCCGCGAATTTACCAGGCCCCGTTATTTTTCCGCTCGCACCCGTTACCTAAATGGGCCGGAGTGGAAAAAAATACTCATTCCCGGACCGAGCCGCCATGCCAATGTATTTGCGGCGATGTTCCGCAATTACGGGGTGGATGCGGAGGTGTTACCGCAAAGCTGTGACCAGGATCTCAGCCTGGCGCGCCGCTATGTCAACGGCAGCGAATGTCTCCCCCTGATCCAAAATGTCCAGGATTTTCTAGAACACCTGAGCACTGACGGCAAAATCGAGGATCAGGATGATGTGGTCTTTTTCCAGGGCTGGGCCTGCGGTCCCTGCCGCTACGGCCTTTATGCCCCCACCCAGTCCCTGCTGATCAATCGTGCCGGTTACGGTGAAGGCAGAATCTGCTCGATCAAGCTCGGCGACACGATGAAAAAATTCGGCATTAAATATATTGTGGGTGTCTATAACGGCATGGTGGCTATGGATCTGCTTTACAAACTTCTGCATGCTACCCGGCCCTATGAGTTAAAGCAGGGTGAGAGCGACGCCCTTTTCGAGCATTGGGCCGGCCGCCTGGAAGAGTTTTTGCAGCGCTATCGCTTTTCCATGCCGGCACTGCTGCGCGGGCGGCACCTCCGCCCGCTGGAGCAGCTGCTGCGGGAAGCGGCGGCAGCCTTTGCCGCCGTGCCCCGGCGTGTGGAGAAACGGCCAATCATCCTGCTGGGTGGGGAATTTTATGTGCGCATTGATGATCGGTGCAACCAGGAGATAATCCGAAAGATTGAAGCGGAGGGGGGTGAAGTATCCCTTGCTCCCGCGGCAGAGCTTTTTACCTATACCGCCTATATCAATTACCAGGAGGCGCTGGCGGCCTATGAAACGGACCGCAACTGGCGCAACCTGCTCAACAAGTCTGCCCATGCCCTGATGAACAGGGTGGCGGAGCGCGATGAACACAGGCTCAGCGCTGCCGTGCTCAGCGGAAGCCTGCATGAGCGCATGGAGCCTGCGCCGGCTCAGCTGCGTGATCTGTCCCGTCCTTATGTTTCCGAGCATTACGGGGGGGAACCCCCCATGGCAATTGGCAGGGTCTGTACCTTTGCCCGCGAAGCCGCTGTGGGCGGGGCTGTCTTTGTGGCGCCCTTCACCTGCATGCCTGCCTCGGTAGTGGATTCCCAAATGGGCGTTTTACGTGAACACCTTAACCTGCCTATGGTAACCATTTACTATGATGGAAAGGATAACGCCAACCGGGACGAATTTATTGAGAGCCTGGTCTTCCAAGCCCGACAACGGGTGGAAAGAATCCGACCACCTCGCGACAATTTATGCAGGAAAAGTTCTGCGTACCGCGAATAAAGTACACCAGCAGGGACAGGTCAGCCAAATCGGATTTGCTTAAATACAAAAAACAGTTTAGAGAGGGGAAGGTAGATGGATTTTTATCCGCAAGAAATGGAACAGAAGCGCTTCAAGACAAGCTATGTTTTTATCTTTATCGTAGTTTTAGTTATAGTAGGGGTTCTTCTTGTGTATATTAACCGAGGTGACCAGGTTGTGGCCACCGTGAATGGCGAAGAGATCGGCAAGGAAGAGCTTTATCAAGCCATGCTGGAAGGCAACGGACGAGATATTCTGGATCAACTTATTTTAGAGCGCCTTGTCCTGCAGGAAGGGGATAAATTGGGAATTGTTGTCAGTGAGGCGGAAGTTGACGCAGAGCTTAGCGAGGTGGTAGAGAGTAGTTTTCGCGGCGATATGGAACAATTTAGACAGGCGTTGCTTGAATACGGAATTACGGAAGAACATGTGCGCGAAAGAATAAGGATTGAGCAGATCCTGAAAAAAATCGCTGATGGCCGGCTTGAGATAACGGAGGATGCGGAAAAGGAATACTTCGCTGCCAATCAGGATACTTTTGGCACTCCGGAACAGATCGAAGCGCGGCATATGCTGTTGACCACAAGGGAAGAAGCCGAAGCGATGTTGCTCCGCCTGGACGGCGGTGAAGATTTTGCCGCACTGGCTAAGGAGCATTCACAAGATCCCGGATCGGCAGAGCAGGGTGGCTCTTTGGGCTTTTTTGCGCGGGGGCAGATGGTGCCCGAATTTGATGAAGCTGCTTTTAAGCTTGCCCCGGGTCAGCGCAGCGGTATCGTGGAGACATCTTTTGGTTTTCATATTATCGAAGTTTTAAATCGTCAAGAGGCAAACGAGGTTACCTTTGAAGAGGTCAGGGATACGGTCAGGGAAAGGATGACCGAGGAGCTGCTGCCCGCTAAAATGACTGAAATAATCGATACAATCCGTAGAGAAGCCGACATTGTTTACAACATCTAGGTAGATATCATGGAAGGGGCGGGTCTTTTCTGCCCACCCGTGTTCGCTTTTTTTGTTTCCTGTCTTTACTGTGTTATTAGCCTTGTCCCGCGGGAGTGCTCTGATGGCCCGTTTCCTTGTTTTTCTGACGCTGTCCTATACTGCCGGGATACTCTTGGGGCGTTATATCCCCGCTAATGCTGCTATCTGCCTGGCGGGCGGGGCACTGGCTTGGGCCGTCTGGCAGATGCGGTCACAGCGGCAGGGCTTAAGCGCCCTTATCCCCTTTCTGCTCCTTTTTATTGCGGCCGGTGCCCTCGCCTTTAATCTTGCTGTTAACAAAGTAAGCGGCAGCGTGCAGGCTTATCATCAGCAGCAAAGCACGCTTGTGGGCATGGTGGCCGACGCACCCCTCTGGCATGATGACAGGGTTGTTTTCCCCTTGGCCCTGGGCAGTGTGATCGTGCGGGGCGAGGCACGGGCCGCCGCCGGCACGGTAC
>DMPF01000092.1 GCA_003456095.1 Bacillota bacterium | reverse complement strand
TGGCAAGCAACTCCAGCTGGTCGCCGCTTTTTTTGCTCACATTAATTACGCCCATAACATTTTTCATTGCAGCTCACATTCCCAATATAATATTTAAAGTCTACTGGTTTATCTCTGAGTTCTCCTGAATAATCATACTTTCCTCCACCAGGATGATCTGCGGTGTTTCAGCGCAACTATTGCTGTAAATGCGGCATCCGTCTTTTACCAGCGTATACTCATCGATTATTGCCCTCCTTACCTTTACATTCCGGCCAATACGCACGTAAGGCATAATCACCGATTCTTCGATTAATGCCCCCTCGCCTACCTGCACACCGGTAAAAAGGACGGAACGCCGCACCGTCCCATAAACATTGCAGCCTTCACTGACAATTGACTGTTCCACGCAGGCCGTGTCCGCAAGATAGTGTGGTGGTTGACTGGGGTCGACTGTATAAATACGCCAATTTTGGTCATACAGATTCAGCTCCGGTTCAACAGCGAGGAGATCCATATGAGCATCCCAAAGGCTTTCCACCGTCCCCACATCCCTCCAGTAATCACAAAAAGGATAGGCAAACATGCGGCAACCCTTCTGCAACATCAGGGGGATAACATCCCGGCCGAAATCGTTTTCTGAAAGGGGGTTTAGATCATCCTTTCTCAGGTATTTCGCGAGAAGTTTGCGGTTAAAGAGATAAACACCCATAGATGCCAAGTTGCTGCGGGGAAGCTGGGGCTTCTCCGCAAAATCGGTAATATGGCCGTCTTCTTCCGTATGCATCACGCCAAAACGGCCTGCCTCTTTCCACGGCACCGTTATGACGGCGATGGTTGCATCAGCGTTTTTATCCTGGTGATATTTGATCATTAGGGAATAATCCATTTTGTAAATATGATCCCCGGAAACAACCAGAACGTAACGGGGATTGTGTTGTTCAATAAAATATAGATTTTGATAAACAGCATTGGCCGTGCCCCGGTACCATTTCCCCCCCTTTTCCCGCACAAAAGGCGGCAGGATGGTTACACCCCCTTCTTTGCGGTCAAGATCCCAGGGGATGCCATTTCCCAGATGGGAATTGAGGACAAGGGGCTTGTACTGGGTGAGTACACCAACTGTATAAATACCGGAATTAGTACAGTTGCTTAAGGTAAAGTCGATGATACGATATTTACCGCCGAAAGGCACTGCCGGCTTGGCAAGTTCCTTGGTGAGAAAGCCCATTCTACGTCCTTCTCCGCCTGCAAGCAGCATGGCTATGCATTCTTTCTTTTCTTGGATCACCGCCTTACCCCTCCTTTTCTTGCATCCTTTTTTCATGCAACGAATCAACCGGTTTCAAATAGATCACAGCCAGCGGGGGTAAGGTAAGCTGCAGGCTAAAGGGTTGATTGTGCCACCACAACTGCTCGGCCCGCAGCGTGTTGCCATTTACCCGGCCTGAACCCCCGTATGCCTCCCGGTCACTGTTGAATACTTCCCGGTACTGGCCGGCACCGGGAACGCCGATACGGTAATGCTCGCGCACAACCGGTGTGAAGTTGCAGATAACGACAAGGAAGTGGTTCCCGCCGGCAGCACGGCGCATGAAAGTGATCACGCACTGATCGTAATCATGCGGATCAATCCACTGAAAACCCCGGGATACATGGTCCTGCTCCCAGAGACTTTTCTCCTGCCGGTAAAAGCTGTTCAGCTCCCGCACATAGTTTAGTATTTTGCCATGCATTTCGTAAGAGAGAAGATGCCAATCAAGGCTCCTGCTTTCTGTCCATTCGGCAAACTGGCCCCATTCTCCTCCCATAAAAAGCAGCTTTTTTCCCGGGTGGGCAGCCATGTAAGCGTAAAGCAGCCGCAGGTTGGCAAACTTTTGCCAGTAATCACCAGGCATCTTATCCAACAGGGAACGCTTGCCGTGTACTACCTCGTCATGGGCAAGGGGCAGAATAAAGTTCTCGGAATAGGCATACCAGAGTGAAAAGGTTAACTGGTTGTGCCGGTGCTTGCGATATAACGGGTCCGTCCGCATATATGCCAATATGTCGTTCATCCAGCCCATATTCCATTTATATTAAACCCCAGGCCTCCACTGTAAACAGGCGCGCTTACCAGAGGCCACTGTGTGGAGTCCTCGGCAATCATGAGCGCGCCCGGATGGTAGCGGAAAACTTGCTCATTGAGGCGCTGCAAAAAGCAGACACCCTCCAGGTTCTCTCTGCCGCCGTGGCGGTTCGGTCTCCACTCCCCTTCACTGCGTCCGTAATCCAGGTAAAGGATATTTGCCACAGCATCTACACGTAAACCGTCGATATGATAGAGGTCAAACCAAAAGAGAGCATTGGAGATAAGGAAGCTGATCACTTCGGGCCGACCCAGGTCGAAATTGAGCGTATCCCAATCCGTGGTCTCGCGCCGCCGCGAGTCGCTGTATTCATAAAGAGCAGTACCGTCAAAGGAGGCCAGCCCATAAGCATTTTTACAAAAATGCCCAGGCACCCAGTCCAGGATCACACCCAGCCCCTTACGGTGGCAGCTGTCCACAAAAAACATGAAGTCCTGCGGCGTACCGTAGCGGCTGGTGACGGCATAGTAACCGGTAGCCTGGTACCCCCAGGAAGCATCGAGGGGATGCTCCGCCAGAGGAAGAAGCTCCAGATGGGTGTAGCCCATCTCCAGGGCGTAATCAATAAGGTCACCCGCCAGGTCACGATATGACAGAAAATCACCATCACCACCCCGTTTCCAGGAACCGGGGTGGACTTCATAAATGCACAGGGGGCGCGCATATGGGGTATTCATTTCCCGCTGCCTGATCCACTCACTGTCTTGCCAGGGATAGCCCCGGAGCGAGCAAATACGGGAAGCGTCGCCCGGACGCCGGTCCGCGGCAAAAGCAAAGGGATCGGCCTTAAACAAAAGATCCCCATTGGCGGTGATAATTTCGAACTTGTAGAAATCTCCTTCGCAGGCATCGGGGACAAAAGCCCACCACAGCCCTCCATCGCTGATCCGCCGCAGGGGATTTATGTGTCCCTGCCAGCCGTTAAAATCACCGCAAAGCCTCACCTCCCGGGCATTTGGCGCCCAGGTGCAGAAGGTTGCACCCCGCGCCCCCGCATGCTCGAGCAGGTGAGCGCCCAACATTTCATAAGCATGATACAAGGTGCCTTCATGAAAGAGATAAATCTGCTCTTTTACCGGCACGCAAGATATCACAGGCCTTCCCCCTTATTTACCATTATACCGGTTAAAACTCGAACAGCAAAGCAAAATATTATTAAAAATGCTAAAGCAGGAACATTTTACAGTACAGAAAAACCGCCTCCCTGTGTAACCTGCACACGTCCGCCGGGAAGATTCTCCACCTTTCCCTGCAAAATCAATAATGCCAATACTTCCCAGAAAATCTTTTTATCACCGCTAAAACGGGCAGCCAGCTCCCCTGTACCCATGGGGGCAGCGGCATTGACCAGAATTTGGAGAATCTCCCGCGCCGGAGTGCCAAGTAATCTGTCCATGCCGTTTGCTGTTTCAGTTGTTTCAGATGCATCTTTTGCCTTTTGCGCAATGGGCTGGTCTCCCTCTCCTTTTATCTCTGGATTTCCCGTCGGCGGCAGCGGCAGGAGTTGCCTGGGATGGATGTAGATGGAGGCTGTTCCTGCCGCAATAAGGGCGTTGGTCCCTTCGCTTTCCCGGCTGTAGATACTGCCTGGAACAGCAAAGACGGGGCGTCCCATCTCCAGCGCCAGCCCCGCGGTGATTAGGGAACCACTTTTACGAGCCGCTTCCACCACCAGCAGAGAGTACGACCAGGCACTGATCAGATAGTTGCGTTGGGGGAAAAATTCGGGCCGTACCTCTGTGCCCGGCGGGTAAGCGGATAGAACCGCGCCGTGCTCCACAATGGCATCCATCAACTTCTGGTGTTCCGCCGGAAAACATATATCCACGCCGTGTCCCAGGAAGGCCAGGGTATAGCCACCCGCCTGCAAGCAGGCGGTGTTGGCATAGCTGTCGATGCCCCGGGCCATGCCACTGATTACGGGGACGCCCTGTTGTGCCAGGAAAACGGCAGCTTGGCGGGCCACCGCTTTCCCATAGGCAGTGCAGCGCCGCGCCCCCACGATCCCCACGCCACAGCTTTCCTGCCGCAGCATACCCCGGTAATAAAGAAGCATAGGCGCCTTCGGCAGGCGCCTGACCATGGGCGGATAAAGGGGATCGTTGAGCAGTAGCAGACGGGCCCCGATGCGCTGCATAGCTTCCAGCACCCGTTCCGCCCTGGCAAGGGAACGCTGCTCCAGCAGGCAGCGCGCCCGCTTTACGCCCAGGCCTTCAATGCTGCGCAGCTCCCCTTCACCAGCATGATAGATATCGGCAGGGCTGCCGAATTTCTCCAGCAGCCGCTTCTGCAATAATGGTCCCACGCCGGGCAGCATGCTGAGCCAGAGCCAATATAGCTCCATCCAATATCTCCTTACATTTAAACGCTATTTGTTTCGTGTTATACCGCCGACAGTTGGACCTTATTTTGCGCGCAAAACTTCCGATTGAACCCTTGAAGAA
>DMPF01000074.1 GCA_003456095.1 Bacillota bacterium | reverse complement strand
CCCGGAAAATCACTACGGGGGCTTGCATAAAGCAGACGGAGTGATGCGATCAGGCAGCGGGGTGATTGTGCCGACGACGCACCTGACCGGCTATCGCTACTCCCGGATGGGTTATACCACCGTTTTCGATCCGGCGACAGCGCCGTTAATGGCGCGCCATGCCATGGAGGAGCTCCGGGATATACCTGGTCTGGATAAGGGTTATTATGTACTTATCGGGAATAACCATTTTGTGCTTAAATTTATTAAAGAAAAGAATTTTTCGGCGCTAAAGAACTACCTGGCCTGGCTGCTGGAGGTGACCAAGGGGTTTGCCTTCAAGATCGTCAACCCGGGCGGCCTGGTAAACTGGAAAAGGGGCGGTAACACACTATTACTTGATGATCAGGTTGACGGGTATGAGATTACCCCCCGCGAAATTATCGCTGCCGCGGTGCAGGCCAATGAAGAGCTTGGGATTCCACACCCCATCCATCTGGGTTGCAACAGCGTGGGGCTGCCCGGAAATTTTCTTGTTGCCCTGGACACGATGCGGACCATAGAAGATCAAAGGATACATCTGACCCACCTGCAATTCCACAGCTACGGTGTCACACGCAAAGGCGGCATAACTTCGGAGGCTCTCCCATTGGCGGAATATATAAATGCCCATCCCCGCATCACCGCCGATGCCGGTCAGATTGTTTTCGGCCCTGCCATTACCATGTCGGCGGACGGACCATTGGAATATTCCATTGCCAAAATGACGAATACGAAGTGGTGCAATTACGACGTGGAGATGGAAACAAGCTCGGGAGTGGTGCCCCTCACCTACAGGGAAGAAAACCTGGCAAACGGTGTGCAGTGGGCAATCGGGCTGGAACTGTTGTTGTTGATCAAAAACCCCTGGCAGATCTTTTTAACCACGGATCATCCCAACGGTGGTCCTTTCACCGCATACCCCTCGATTATCAAATTGCTGATGGACAAAGGCCATCGGGATGAATCTCTTGCCCGTTTGCATAAAAAGACGGCCATGCGCACCGTTCTGGCAGAGATAACCCGAGAATATTCACTGGGAGAAATCGCGGTGATTACCAGGGCCGGGCCGGCGCGCATACTGGGCTTAAAGCATAAAGGCCATCTGGGAGTGGGGGCGGATGCGGATATTGCCATCTACAGGGATATAGCCGATCGGGAGAAGATGTTTGCCGTGCCGGAGTATGTGTTCAAGGATGGCGAGCTTATAGTGCATAAGGGAGTGCTTTTGTGCGAGAAACAAGGACGCGTTTTCCGTGTGGCACCGGCCTGGGAGAGGGATTTTCCACAGATGCTAAAGGCGGATTTTGAGCGGTACTATACTATTGCGATGCGCAACTATGAAGTTGAAGAGGCATACCTGCCTCATTGCGAGGTGGTTCCGTGTTTATAAAGGATGTGGAGATCGAAGATACATTTGCCGAGGCCTTTCGCATGTATGCCGCGCGGTTGGTGATTACTTCGGAAACGGAGAGATGGGCCCTGA
This sequence comes from Bacillota bacterium, assembly GCA_003456095.1. Lineage (GTDB taxonomy): Bacteria > Bacillota > Dethiobacteria > DTU022 > UBA8154 > UBA8154. Next base: position 1,006 of record DMPF01000074.1, on the reverse strand, counting down.
CTGCAGCTCGTGTTGCCGCCGGCTTTGCCACTTCCGTAATCGGCTGCGGCTGCGAAGCGGGCATCGAAGGGTTTGTCAGTGATACCCCCGACGGCCGCCCCGGCGTTTCCTGCCTCTTTTTTGCCGTGTCCAGGGAAGAACTGGAAAAACAGCTTTTACGGCGGGTCGGCCAGGGAGTGATGACGGCGCCCATGAGCGCCTGCTTTAATGGGCTCGCCGCGGAAAAGCACTGTACTATCGGTGGAAAGCTGCGCTTTTTTGGTGACGGTTATCAGATCAGCAAATTATTCAACCAACGTAGATTTTGGCGCATCCCGGTGATGGACGGCGAGTTTGTGGTGGAGGAAACTTTTGCTGTCAAGGAGGCGGTAGGTGGGGGTAACTTTATCTTGCTGGGCCAAAATACGGCTGTAACGTTAAAGGCGGCGGAAGCGGCAGTCGGTGCCATTGCCGGGATGGAAGGGGTCATTCTTCCTTTTCCGGGAGGCATTGTGCGCAGCGGCAGCAAGGTGGGATCGAAATACAAGTTTTTGCCGGCTTCCACCAATACTGCCTACTGTCCGACTTTGCGCGGCCAAACATGCTCAGCCCTGCCGCCCGGGGTCAACTGTGTGCTGGAAATTGTCATTAACGGCCTGGATCAGGAAAAAGTGGAAACGGCAATGCAAAAGGGCATTGAAGCCGCGGCCATTCCCGGTATCATGCGAATAACAGCTGGCAATTATGGCGGAAACCTCGGTAAGTATAAATTGTTTCTGCACAAGTTGATGGGGGGAGCAGGTTGAACAAGATCATCCTCACTTTAAAAGAAAAACTTGCCGTTCCCCTGGAGGCCGGGGAGATGCTGCAGCCTTCCTTACTAAGCAGCCTTTCAACCACGCAGATCGGCGCCCTGCCGGTACTTTATGGCCGTCAGGACCGGCAAATCGGAGATTTTTTTGAGGTGGAGAAGATGCAGGGTGCTGCTTGTGATTTGTCTGTTACGAAATTGTGTGAACCGGTATCT
>DMPF01000127.1 GCA_003456095.1 Bacillota bacterium | reverse complement strand
CGTTTAGCCATGAAGAAGAGCGCATATTGCCCCGGGGCAGCAGGCAGCGGTTGAAACCCATTTTTATGCCTTCGCGCAGCCGTTCTTCCAGGCGGCTTACTGTCCTCACCTCTCCCGTTAACCCCACCTCGCCGATAAGCATGGTCATTGTCTCGACGGGCCTGTCCCGGTAACTGGATACAAGTCCTACCGCCACAGCCAGGTCCACCGCCGGCTCCATAATCTTCACCCCACCCACCACATTGATAAAGATATCGCAGTTGTAAAGCGGCAGGGCAAGGCGTTTTTCCAGCACGGCGACAAGCAGGGAAACCCGGTTGGCATCCAGGCCCGTAGCCGTGCGCCGGGGGATCCCCACGCCATAGTTCTGTGATACCAGACCCTGCACCTCCACCAGCAGGGGGCGGCTGCCTTCCATTACGGGCACAACTGCTGACCCAGGCGCCCCCCCTGGTCTTTCAGAGAGAAACAGCGCTGAGGGATTTTGCACTTCCACCAATCCTCCCGCCTCCATGGTAAAAATACCCAGCTCATTAGTGGAACCATAGCGGTTTTTTGCGGCACGAAGGAGGCGAAAGCTCTGGTAACGGTCCCCTTCAAAATTGAGCACACAGTCCACCATATGCTCGAGCACACGGGGCCCGGCCAGGATCCCCTCCTTGGTAACATGGCCAATGAGGAAAAAGGTTATCTGCTTGTTTTTGGCCAGCCGGACCAGGGAGGCGGTGACGTCACGCAGCTGGATAATGCTGCCGGGCGCGCCGCCCAGTTCGCTTTTCATCACTGTCTGAATGGAATCGATCACCACGATCCGGGGGTCAGCGCCGGCAATGTGGGAGGCGATCCTGTCGTAATCCGTATCTGCCAGCACCAGCAGCGCTTCTCCCCTGAAACCGAGCCGGGCTGCGCGCATCTTCAGCTGAGCAAGGGATTCCTCGCCGGTAACATAGAGTACGGGCAGCCCCCGGGAAACAAGCCCCAGGGCTGCCTGCAAGAGCAACGTGGATTTGCCGATGCCCGGGTCACCGCCCACCAGGATCACGGAACCGGGGACAGCTCCGCCACCGAGCACCCGGTCCAACTCGGCCATGCCGGTACAGAGGCGCTTCTCCTCAAGGGAAGGGATCTCCGCCAGCAGGGCCGGCTCTGCTCCCGGCAGCGGGGCGGCCTTCTTTCCCGCCGGAGGGACGATCTCTTCAAGCAGCGCGTCCTCCTTGCAGGCTGGGCAGTAACCGGCCCATTTGTATGTTTTATAGCCGCAGTTGCGGCAGATGTAAAGGAGTTTAGCTTTTGCCATCTTCGCCGCCCCTCTGCGCTGCTCCCATGCGGGCAAAGGAGCGGAGCGCCTCAAGATTGATTTCGTCCCAATGGCTGCCGATCTCCGGCGTTTCCAGGATTACGGGCAGATCTTCCGGCCAGGGATAGGAAAGGAGCGTGGCAAAGGCCTCCGGTGGGATCAGGCCTTCCCGCAAGTGCATATGCCGGTCCCGGTGTTTACCGCGCGGGGAGTTGATGTTATTCGCGTGTATAACGCCAATCCGGTCCATTTTTACTGCGTCAAACAGCTCTTCCATACTCGCCCTGATCCCCTCCACTGAAGCGAAATCATACCCGGCAGCCCAGGCATGGGCTGTGTCCAGGCAGATGCCCACAGGCGCCGCGGGACCGAGGGCACCTAAGATATGGCCGAGGGAGGCAAATGATCCGCCGAGGGAAGAACCGCCGCCGGCCGTGTTCTCCAGCAGCAGACTAACCCCGGAAGGCCAGTTTTGCATTTCGCGTGCCAGGGTGGTGATAAAAAGCTCCATACCCGTGTCAAACCCCCTCCCTCCGTGGTTTCCCACGTGCATGACCACAAAGGGAGCGCCGAGCAGGGCGGCTCGCTCCATTGTTTCCTGCATAAGCCGGCAGGAACGCTCCAAAAAAAGCTCATTGGCGGAAGACATGTTAACCAGGTAGGCGGCATGGATGATCAGGGGGTCGATCCGGTGTTCGGCCAGGAGGCGCCGCCGCTTAGCGAACTCTTCCGGCTGGGGGTCAGGGAGCCGCCAGGCGGTGGGATTTCCCGGAAAGATCTGCAGGGTGCGGCAACCCAGTGCCGCGGCCCGCTTGATGTTGGGCGCAAAGCCTCCTTTCAGGGGCATATGCAAGCCAAATTTCATAAGATTCCCGCTTTCCGTCAGCATTGAGCGGTTACTGCTCAGTATTTAATTCTTCAAGGATATTTTGCATGGCCTGCCGCGGCACCGCATCCTTAATGATCGGCCGGCCGATGACCAGGTAACTGGCGCCCGCCTGCAGAGCCTGGCGCGGCGTGAGGATGCGTTGCTGGTCGTCTGCGGCCGCCCCGGCGGGACGCACTCCCGGGGTGACAATCAGGAAGTCCCCGCCAAGGTGCTGCCGCAGCAGCATTGCCTCCCGGGGGGAAGCAATCACCCCGTCCAGGCCGCAATCCAGTCCGAGGCGCGCCAGCGCCACCACCTGGTCATCAATGGTCCGTGCCACACCCGTCTCCGCAAGAGCTGCTTCATGGAAAGAGGAGAGGACGGTCACGCCAAGCACGTGGGGACGGGACCGGCCCAGCTGCTCCGCCGCGGCGGCAGCGGCGTCTACGGCCGCTCTGATCATCTCCCGGCCGCCGCTTAAGTGCACGTTGAACATTGCCACACCGAGACGCGCCGCGGCGGCGGCGGCTTCTGCCACCGTGTTGGGGATATCATGAAATTTTAAGTCTAGGAAGATTTTTGCCCCAAGACCTTGCAGGGCAGCGATGACCGAGGGACCGCAGGCCACAAACAAGCGGAAACCCACTTTAAAATAACGCAGCGGCGGCGCCAGCTCCCGCACCAGGCTGCAGGCCTTTTCCTGCGTCTCCACGTCCAGGGCCACGATAATTCTTGCCGCGCCGTCCCCTCCAGAAGCCGGAGAAATATTTCCCATTTTTACCAACCTTCCATTTTTTGTCCCCTGTCCTCTGTCAACTGTCTTCTGTCCTCTGTCCACTGTTATGCGCTGCGCCGACCAGTTCCTGCAGGCTGTGCAGCCCATTTTCTGCCAGATATTCCCTGAGCCCGGCGGCGATCCGCGGTATGGTGCGGGGCTCTACAAAGTTTGCCGTCCCCACCGCCACAGCCGCAGCTCCTGCCAGGACAAACTGCAGGGCATCGTCCGTGTTCATGATACCACCAACGCCGATAACGGGCATGGATGTGGCCGCATAAATATCGTAAACCATTTTCACCGCAACCGGCCGGATGGCCGGCCCGGAGAGGCCCCCGGCAAGATTGCCGAGCAAGGGGCGGCGCGCGGTGATATCGATAACCATACCGCGCAAAGTATTGATGGCGGAGATAATCTGGGCGCCGCCCCTGGCGGCGGCGCGGGCTAATTCTTCGATCGCCGTGACATTGGGCGTAAGCTTGGCGATCAGGGGACCGCTCCAGGCGGCACGCACCATGCCCACAAGGCTCTCCAGCAGGGCGGCGTCCATGCCAAACAAAATTCCCCCTTTTTTTACATTAGGGCAGGAAAGATTCAGTTCCAGCGCAGCGATCCCGCTCTGCCCTTCCAGCGCCCGGGCCAATGTCACGTACTCCTCTTCCGTCTCCCCGGCAATGCTGACAATCAGGGGAACAGTCCAACTGTGCAGGCGGGGCAGTTCAATCTTAATGAAATTTTCCAAACCGGGGTTCTGCAACCCGATGGCGTTCAACATCCCGGCGGGGGTCTCCACCATCCGGGGAGAAGGATTTCCCAGGCGAGGCTCCAATGTAATGGTCTTGGTTATCAAGGCCCCCAGACCCTCCATAGCCATGAGGGGAGCATATTCCTCTCCGAAGCCAAAAGTTCCTGAAGCGGTGAGCAGGGGCGATTCAAGCTCCAGGAGGCCGAGCTTTACCTTGAGCGAGGGCATCTTACCAGACCACCTCTGCGTCGCAAAATACGGGACCTTCCCGGCAAACACGCGCATAGGTCCTCTTTCCGTCTTTTTGCAGCAATACGGCACACCCCTGGCAGGCTCCCAGCCCGCAGGCCATGTTTTCCTCCAGGGAAACCTGCAGGGGATAGCCCCAGCGCCGGTTTTCTTCTGCCAGGATGGCAAGAAAGGGGCGGGGACCGCAGGCAAAGAGTTCACCCGGAACCAGGCCCTTTTCCAGAGCCCGCCGAAAAGCATCGGTAAGCAACCCCGTTTCTCCGGCCGAGCCGTCCGCGGTGACATAAAAAAGGCGGGGGCCGGAAGGAAGAAAACGCTCCACGGGCAGCAGGGAAGCTGCCGTGGCCGCCCCGTAAAAAAGGTAAACTTCATCTCCGGTGCCGCCAAGTTTCTCCGCAAGAAAAAGGAGGGGAGCGATACCGGTACCGCCGGCCAACAGGACCGCCGGGCTTTTCCCCGCCGGCATAAAAGGGGAACCTAAGGGGCCCAGGCAGTCCAGGGGGTCACCTCTGCGCAGGCAACTTAAAAGTTTTGTGCCGGTGCCCAAACGGCGGAAAAAGAGGCGCACTATCCCCGTTTGGGGGGATGTGCCAGCCACACTGAAAGGACGGCGCAGCAGGGGGTCAAAGGTGGTCGTAACACGCAGGTGCAAAAATTGACCCGGTAGCGCCGTGGCAGCAAGGTATGGTTCTTCAAGGGCCAGGTAATAAAAGCCTTCCCTTACCTCCTCCAGCTCCCGCACCTGTGCGCTGCACTGTTTCAAAGCCGTCCCTCTTTCAAAACGGTCTCCCGAACCGCATCAAAGTCCTCATTCATCCCTTTAACCACACCCCGGCACATTTTCATATCCCCTTCCACCAGGGTCAAAACGGGAAAGCCGCGTAAAACCCAGCCGTGAAAGGGGGTGTTTTTCCCCAGAGAATATAAATTCCCCTTGTTCACTTCGCGCTTTTCCCAGGTATCAATAACCGTCAGATCAGCCGCCGTACCGGGAGCAAGCGTGCCGCCCGGCACCCCCAGGATGCGGGCAGGGGCGGTGGAAAGGCAACTTACCAGGCGGGAAAGGGAGACGATGCCGGTCTCCGCCAGGTGAGAAAAAAGCAGGGGAAAAGCCGTCTCCAGACCGCTTACGCCAAACGGCGCCTCCTTAAAGTCTTCTTCCTTCTCCGCGGCATGGTGCGGGGCGTGATCCGTGGCGATCACATCAATAAGGCCGTTTGACAGCCCTTCGCGCAGCGCGGCCCGGTCCGCCTCGTCCCGCAGCGGTGGATTCATCTTGGCCGCCGTATTAAAACCATCAACAGCCGCCTCCGTAAGGAGCAGGTGATGGGGGGTCACTTCCGCGCTGTACGCAATACCCATCTGCCTTGCCCAGGCCAGCAGGGAAACACTGAGCTTGCTGCTGAGATGAGCCAGGTGCAGGCGTCCGCCCGTTTCCCGCTGCAACAGCAGGTCCCTGGCCACGGCTGCCGCTTCCGCGGCAGCGGGGATCACCGGCAAGCCAAGACGGTATGCGGTAGCGCCGGCATGAACAACGCCTCCGGCAGCCAGAGAAAGGTCCTCACTGTGCGATAGAATCGGCAACCCCAGAACACGGGCAAACCGCAGCACCTGCAACATCAATTTACTGTCGCTTACGGGCCGGCCATCGTCGGAAAAACCTTTTACTCCTGCCGCTGCCAGCTCATCCATGGCAGAGAGCTCCCGGCCCCGCAGACCAGCCGTTATGGCGCCGATGGGATAAACACGGGCCAGACCGGTCCGGGCGGCCCGTTCCTTGATGTATATCACCGTTTCCTTATTGTCCACAGGTGGGGAGGTATTGGGCATACAGGCTACGGCGGTAAAGCCGCCAGCCACCGCTGCCGCACAGCCGGTGGCAATTGTTTCCTTGTTCTCCATTCCCGGCTCCCGCAAATGCACATGCATATCGATTAGGCCCGGAAGTACAGTCCGGCCACCCAGGCTCAGCACCGGAACATCCACCGGCCCTATAGACCGGGAAACGGCTTCCACCAGACCGTGACGAATGAGAATCTCCGCCGGCCCAACCCATTTGACGGAGGGATCGCACAGGAAGCCTCCGCGCAGCAGCAAATCCACCATGATCACCTCCTTAGGGTAAAGACTCCCCAAAACGGCTGTCACCGGGGAACCAGATGCGGATCGCAGCCTCAATGCCCAACACGTACAGGGAAGCGGTAGGAAGATAGGATTCAGCAACAGCATCAAACAGGATCATGCTGCGCGGAGCAAACTCACTGTCGCCCTGCCAGAGTATAAAAGTAAGCGAAAGGCGGGGTAGCACCGGGATAATCAACGCCGCATCACCCATCTTCACCTGTTCACCACCGTGTTTTATTCCCGTCGCCAGAAAAAGGTCATGCCGGTCATGATAACGCTGGGCCAGGGGTTCTAAGGCCTCCCTTTGAAATGGCTGCCAGTGCAGCGGCCCTCCCTTCAGATCGAGGAAAGAGAGCCACCGTCCGCGCGGCGGCAGCCCGCAAGCATAGCTGAGGTATTGGAGCAGAAGCACTTTTTCTTTGTAGTTTAAGGGAGGTTTGGCACGATCAAAGCGCATCTCCCCACCGGGATAATCCACTGTCACCGGAAGGCCGCAGTACTGCAGGGAAAACCTGTTTTGTGAAAAACGGGCACCGCTTAGCTGCGCCATCGACAAAGGATCACAGCCGGCAAAATCCGTCGTTGTTTTGGCCAGGGCATTGTTCATGCACAAGAATACCGCCTCCTGTGTTTAAATTCGCCGGCAGATTACCTCCTTCCTCCATATTTTACTGCATCAGCTAAAAAATATTTAGCCGCGAAAATAAATGTATTATAAACAGGAATATGGTAAAATGAAAGGGTAATCTGGCAGTGGAGGTTTTTACCGGTGAGAAAAAAGACTAAATCCGTAATCTTTCTCTTTTTTATCCTGGCAGGGGTTATTATTTTTTTAGGCAGTCAATCTTTGGCCCTTTTTGGGGTCGGCACCACCATTGCCGAAAAGAACGAAAGCAAGGTTGCAGCAGCCCCCGAAAGCGTTACGGAGGGATCCGAAAAAGACACCCCGGCGCAGATCCCCGCGGGACCCGGTATACAGGAACCGTTCCCGGGCGGTAGCGGAGGAGACGGCATAAGCGGCCGGCACGACGACCTGGTGCGGCGGTTTTCCTTTTTACAAAGTCCTATCCCGGGAGCAACTGTCAGCACAAGAGATTCACACCTGCCCGGAGCCCCCCGGCCCTACCGCAACGGTATCCACGAAGGTCTGGATTATTACAGCAGCTTTTGCGGCGTCCCCGTTAATTTTGGTGACTCTGTTTACGCCGCCGGGGAGGGGGTTATTTATCGTATCGACCATGTTTACAGCGAACCCGCCGCCCCGCAACGGGATGAAATGTTGCGGCAAAGCATTGCCGCGGGCAATATGCCTGAAGCTGTATTGGACAAGCTACGGGGCAGGCAGGTCTGGATCGTTCATGCGTACGACGTGGTAACCCGCTACGCTCATCTCCATGAGGTTTCGGAGCAGCTGCAGGTGGGGGACCGGGTGGAGGCGGGTACTTTTATCGGCACTGTGGGAAATTCGGGGACCAGCAGCGGTGCCGAGGGCAGCCAGGATGGCGCCCATCTTCACTTCGAGATCCGGCTGGGGGAAGGCTACCTGGGAGAAGGGATGGATCCTGAGGCGGTGAGATTGCTCTTGCAGCAAATACTTGATCGCTGATTCAGGAAAGAAACTGCAGATGCAACCGGCGCATACGCGGGCCGTCAAATTCCACAAAAAAAACGGCCTGCCAGAAGCCAAGGGCCAGTTTTCCGTTTTTTACAGGCAGGTACAAGCTGGAGCCCAGGAGTGAAGCCTTAATATGGGCGTCGCTGTTCCCCTCGGCATGCATATAATCGCCCGTACGCGGGACCAACTTCTCCAAAAAAGCGGCAAGGTCGCTCCTTACGGAGGGGTCGGCACCCTCATTGACCGTTACGGCGGCCGTGGTATGGGGAACAAAAAGGAGCAAACAGCCATCTCCCGCCCGCTCCTGTTGGAGGAATTCATTTACTTGAGCGGTGATATCACAGAATTCAACCCTCTGTTTTGTTTTTACAGTCATAACATGTTCGTGCATCACTAGAATACCTCCTTGGCAAACGTTCAAATAAGGAAAGTCATTTAGTCCTGTTCACGGCGGGTAAGGTAACGCAGCATATTGCGGTAGGCCCGGTGTTCGATATTGAGTACCCTGTTAATCTCCCGGTAACGGGCGGATATGCTGGACGGAGAAACTCCGTACTGGCCCGCCAGTTTTTGTTGGGTAAGATGCAGGAAATGAAAGCGGGCCAAAGCATACTCCAGCCCTGCCGCCCACGTTTCTTTTTTCTTGATTGTAGGCATATGGGGATAAAGGTTGTTGATAAAATCAATCCAGATGGCCTGCGCATCCTCATAAAAAAGCTCACCGTAAGCATTACAGCGGCGCATCTTCTCCAGCGTCAGATCCAGAACATCCTGCCACTGCTCCAGCCAGTGCGGTGCAACCAGCGGATAATAACCGAGGTCAACGTCCCTCAGGCAGCCATCCATATAAACAGTGATCAAGCCTTTCACGCCCATGTTCTTCAATTCCAGCAGAGCCTGGATGCGCATGCGCTGCTTGATCCAGGGATTGCGCACAAACTCCCGCAGGTTCGTCTCGCCGCTTCCTTCACGCAGCAAGCCGAACATGCGAATGGACTTCTCCACCAGCTGGGTATTTTGGTGATAAAGGGAATACCAGAGAAGTCTGCGCATGGCCTGGTTTTCACCGTAGCTGCGCATGATCTCTTCCTGCTCGGCGCCATATCTGCCCTTCAGCCCTGCCTTTTTCTCTTCCGCTCGGCCGCTATGCAGACCCGCATCTTCCCCGCTCAGGGCAACAAGAAGTTCTTCCG
>DMPF01000240.1 GCA_003456095.1 Bacillota bacterium | reverse complement strand
TCAAACATCGCAATTGGCTCTAATCATCGTGTTAATCGAATATGTTAAAACGAACCTTAACAGCTCAGGCTGCAAAAGGGTTAATATAATATATACAGCCCATTGCCAAACTGATACCGCAGAAAATCCTGCTCCCAAAATTTTTGCGCTCTTTTAAAGTAAAGAGGCGCAGACCGGTATCCCTCTTTATAATTTTATTGAACCAGCTAGAGGAAAATATTGATAGCGCAGCGAATTATGTGAAATACCAAAAATTACAGAAAGGGTTTGCAGAATTGGAAAACGCACAAACAGTAGCACTGGTCCCTGCCTTTAACGAGGAACCCCGCTTGGCCTCCGTGCTGGAGGTAATTGTATCCTCTTCCCAGATACATAAAACTATCGTTATTGACGACGGCTCCCGCGACAACACCGCCCAGGTGGCGGCGGGGTATCCCGTGGAGGTGCTGCGTTTGGCGGCGAACAAGGGCAAGGGAGCGGCACTGCAGGCCGGCCTCGCCTTGGCTCCCGGTGCGTCTTACTACCTTTTCCTCGATGCCGATCTGTTAAATTTCCGGCACGAACATATCAGCGCGCTGCTCGAACCACTGCAGGATAATGAAAAAGTGGCCATGAGTGTGGGTGTTTTCCGTTCCGGTCAGAAAAAAAGCGTTAACCTGGCCCAGCACTATTTCTCCATACTGAACGGACAGCGGGGGCTGCGCCGCAGTTTTGTGGAGATCCTGCCCAATCTTGACTGGTCCCGTTTTGGTGTGGAGATACTGCTCTCCCGCTATGCCGGCCTGGCCGGCCTGGAAGTAGCCCAACCGGCGCTGCAGGGAATCAGCCATGTTACCAAAGAGGAGAAGCTGGGCTTTGTGCGCGGATTTGATTATCGCCTGCAGATGTTCCGCGAGTGCCTTTTTGCCCTTTATAATTATAAAAAAATGATCCGTCGCTATCCCGGTAACACACCAACGCAAGTGCTAGCAAAAATTTCGGAAAATAATTTCGGGACACAATGAAAATTTTTTGCTCAAAAATTTTCATTGTGTCCCGAAATTATTCATTGTATAATATTGTGCAGTGTATTAAGGAGCAATAAAAATTTTCTTTGTGTCCCGAAATTATTTTGGGAGGGGAAATATGGAAAGGCAAACGGGCAAAGCGCAGGAGCAACGTAACCTCGGCGGAAGGGACCAATACAACCTCGGTGTGGCCAGGCGGATGGCTGTGGAAACCCTTGCCGCCGCCGATCCCTCTAAAGTTTGTCTGCTCAGCGGGGTTGACTTCAACCGGGAGCAGAACAGCTACATCCTCCCCTATTTAAACCGCCGTTATCTGGTCAACAGCAGCAGCGGTGCGGTCAAAAACATGGCAGACGGCAGCGGTGTATCTCCTTACCTGGAGGTTATCTTTCTCCATTACCTGCTCACAGCCGACGGCACTCCACTGCATAGTGAGTGGATCACCTTCAAGGAACTGCCGGGTGGCGGTATATACGGCGAACCTTACCGCAAAAGGACAATCGTGCCTCTGCTCCGCTACTTTGGGGAAAAACCGGAAAAATTCCGGGAGGTGGGGCTTTCTCTCGGCGGGGCAGATTACAATTACGGCGATCTTTCGCTGCTGTTTCATCCTTTTCCCCGCATCGCCATGGTTTTCGTTTTATGGAAAGGTGATGACGAATTTGCCCCATCGGCCAACATCCTCTATGATGCCTGCGCCGCCCATTACCTGCCCACGGAAGATTATGCCCTGTTGCCCAGCTTGATTATCTGGGAAATTGCAGCGAAGCTGTAGCTTCTGTCTTTGTGAATTTATAAATGAGAGAATTTTTAACCCTTCTGGATTTTTTCCGCCGCCAGCGTCGGCGTTATCTGCTGGGTGTCGGCAGTCTGCTTGTGGTCGGCTTTCTGCAACTGCTCATACCCCGGCTGCTTGGCCTTTTCACCGATCGGCTCCTCGATCCCCCTGTGGATACAGGGCTGCTCCGCCATTACCTCTTGCTCATCATCGGCTGCGCAGTCGGCATAGCCTGCTTCCGCTATCTCTGGCGCTATTATATCCTGGGTACAGCCCACCTGCTGGAAAAATACCTGCGCGATCTGCTCTTCAAGCATCTGCAGCAGCTTCCTGCCGCTTTTTATCTGCGCCATAAAACCGGTGAGCTGATGGCCCATCTCACCAATGACATCCATGCCGTGCGTAATGCTCTGGGCCTGAGCGTGGTGCTGCTGGTGGATGCTATTTTTTTGACGGCAATGGCCGTTTTTTTCATCTTCACCACTGTGGATTATCGTCTTGCCCTGCTTGCCCTTATTCCCCTGCCGCTGCTGGCGATTAGTTTTCAAAAATTGGGGGAAGGTATCTACCGGCGTTTCCTGGTGGTACAGGACTCTTTTGGCGCCATGACACAGACCGCTCAGGAGAACGTCAATGCCCTGCGCCTGGTTAAAGCCTATGTCCTGGAAGATATGGAGAAGACGCGCTTTGCCCGATCCGTTGCCGCTTATACGCAAAACAACTTCAGCCTCTTTAAAATATGGGGCCTTTACACCCCTCTGGTCCTTTTTTTCAGTATTATAAGTTTTGTTATTGTAGTAAGCTTTGGCGGAATCATGGTCATGGAAGGGAAGATCAGCATCGGTGATTTTGTGGCTTTCAACGGCTATCTGGCGCTTTTGGCCTGGCCGATGATGGCGGCAGGATGGGTAATTAATTTCGCCCAGCGGGGGCGGGCCTCCATGCAGCGAATCAACAGGCTGTTGCAAGAAGAAACGATCCCCTCCCCCGGCAGATTCCCGTCCCCTGAGCCGCCTGCCGCCGCTGTAACAGGCGACCTGCATCTCCGTAATCTCACCTTTAGCTACGAGGGAACAGCCGCTGCCGCTTTGCGGGAGCTTACCCTGAGCATTCCCCGTGGGCGGATCACGGCCATTACGGGGCTGGTCGGCAGCGGTAAGTCCACCCTTTTTTATCTGCTGCTGCGTTTCTATGAGCCCCAACAAGGGGAAGTGCTGCTGGGAAACCGCCCTTTAAAAAGCTTTTCTTTGTCTGACTGGCGCCGCCGGATCGGTTACCTGCCCCAGGACGGATTCATTTTTGCCGATACGATCGCCGCTAATATTGCCTTTGCTCACAGCGCGGCAACGGCGGAGGAGATAGCGGAAGCGGCCCGCCTGGCCGCGCTGGACCTGGAGATTGCCGCCCTTCCCGGCGGCTATGGGACAGCGGTGGGGGAGCGGGGCGTGACCCTCTCCGGCGGGCAGCAGCA
>DMPF01000042.1:4423-4660 GCA_003456095.1 Bacillota bacterium | reverse complement strand
GTAACGGGCCAGATGGTCGCAGCCTTGAAGATGCTCGGATTCGACAAGGTTTTTGATACGGACTTCACCGCCGATCTTACCATTCTCGAAGAAGGAAGTGAGCTGCTTCACCGGGTTAAGACCGGGGGAACCCTGCCGCTGATTACCTCCTGCAGCCCCGGCTGGATTAAGTTCATTGAGCACTTCTACCCCGATCTTCTGCCTAACCTGTCCACCTGCAAGTCTCCCCAGCAGATG
>DMPF01000042.1:0-4097 GCA_003456095.1 Bacillota bacterium | reverse complement strand
GTCTCCCCAGCAGATGTTCGGTGCCCTGGCCAAGACCTACTATGCGGAAAAAATGGGCCTTGACCCGGCGGATATCTTCGTTGTTTCCTATATGCCCTGTACGGCTAAGAAGTACGAGGCCCGGCGGCCGGAGATGCAAAACAGCAGTTATCCCGACATTGACGTAGTGCTTACCACCAGGGAAGTGGGCCGCATGTTGCGCCAGGCGGGGATCAACTTTACCGCGCTGCCCGCCCGTGACTATGATGATCCTCTGGGTATCTCCACCGGTGCCGGCGTTATTTTCGGCGCTACCGGCGGAGTGATGGAAGCGGCCCTGCGCACCGCTTATGAGCTGGTTACCGGGCAGGAGCTGCCATCGCTGGATTTTATAGCGTGCAGAGGCTTACAGGGAGTTAAAGAGGCGGCCGTTGAAGTAGGCGGCTTAACGGTAAAGGTAGCCGTCGCCCACGGCCTGGGGAATGCCCGCGGGTTGATGGATGCCGTCAAAAAAGGCACGGCGGACTATCACTTTATCGAGATCATGTGCTGCCCCGGCGGCTGCATCGGCGGCGGCGGCCAACCGATTCCCACCAACACGGAGATCAGGGCTGAGCGGATCAAAGCTATTTATACTGCCGACGAGTTGATGACGATGCGGAAGTCCCATTTAAACCCGGCGGTGCAACAGCTGTATAAAGAGTTCCTGGGAGAGCCCCTTGGCCATAAGTCCCATGAACTGCTGCATACCCATTACCAGGCCAGAAATAAATTTTTAACCGGCACAACCACGCGGTAAGGAACGGACGGTTCAAGAAGCAAGAAACAAGAAGTATCCACTCAGGCTGCAAAAGGGGTGCATTGGTGGTTTTGATCGGCATTCAGGCCCGATCATAAGTCTTTGCCGACCCGGGGTTTCGGCTTTTATACTGTTTGAGCGAAAGCCGAGTTTATAAAAGCCGCTGGGACGGCAAAGACGACCACACCCGGAAACATGAACCATTTTGCCGGCTAAAGACTGTGAAACAGCCGGAGGAGATTAGTGTATGGCATCTTTGCGGTTGACATCAACGACAGGATATTGCTATACTGGAGCCAGCCAAAGGTAAGCTGCCGGCTTGTTCAGTTATGTTAACATACCACCGTAGGGAAAGGAGGTGCGTTCACTGATGAAACTTAATTGCAGTGTTATCGCTTTGTCATTGGATCATCGCTCGGCAGATGCGCCGGACGTGCAAAAAATATTAACTACCCATGGCTGCCTCTTTAAATTGCGGGTCGGCCTTCCCCGGGGTCAGGGCTGTACCGATGAAGGTCTGATTATTTTGCTGGCGGAAGGAAGCGAGGATGAGCTGGCTGCTTTTCACGCTGATTTAAAACAATTTCCGCATGTTAAAGTTTACAGCGTAAGTGTTTGCTAAGGATAACGATATGCCTTTACTTAACCGATACAGGGCGGATCTGCATATCCATACGGTGCTTTCCCCGTGCGCCGATCTGGATATGGGGCCTGTAAACATCATTCGTGCAGCCCACCGCCTCGGAACCGGGATTATTGCTATTGCCGATCATCATGCGGCGGCCAATGTGCCGGCGGTAATGGAATATGCGGGCGCGGGGCCGCCTTTGATTATTCCCGGTATAGAGGTGCAGACCAGAGAAGATGTTCATCTGTTATGCCTGTTTTCCGGATTGCGGGCGGCAGATGATTTTGCTGCGCTAATCAGAGAAAAGCTGCCGCCTGTGCGCAACCGGCCGGAACTTTTTGGGGAGCAGGTAGTAGTCAATGGGGCGGAAGAAATTCTTTACTTTGAGGAAATACTGCTTGCCGGCTCGGTGGATATGACGGTGGAAGGGGTGGCGCGGGAAGTAATTGCGCGTGATGGTTTACTGATTCCGTCACATGTGGACAGGCCGGCCTACAGCTTGCTGGCTAATTTAGGGTTTCTTCCCCCCGGATTGGCGGTAGATGCGCTGGAGATAGCCCGACCGGAGCTTATGGGTAAGCTGTGGGCCGAACATCCCGGTTTGAAAGGAATGCCTTTTATCACCTCTTCTGATGCTCATTTCCTGAGCCAAATGGATACTGAATATGTGACCGTTTTTGATCTGGCCGAGCCGTCCTTTTGGGAAATCAAATTGGCTTTGGGCGGTAAGGCGGGAAGAAGGGTGGCGATTGAGGCGAGAGAGCCGGATCACGCTGAACCGTAATGACGATGACGTATTTTAAGCGGTCAAAGGGGGAGTTTTGGTGGATCTTTCCGCACTGATGCTTAATTACCCTTATGTTATCTCTATCATTCTATTTTGTTTGGGATGTCTTTGTATACTTACCCAGCATAACCTCATAAAAAAAGTAATCGGCATCAACATCATGCAAACGGGGATTTTCCTCTTTTTTATTGCGCTTGGCAATATTGAGGGCGGTGTGGCCCCTATCTATGATCCTAAACTGCCGGCAGGTGCTTTCTATATTAATCCCCTTCCTTCGGCACTGGTGCTTACGGGTATCGTGGTAAGCTTCAGCGTGACTTCCTTTGCTCTGGCGATTATTGTTAAATTATATCAGTTCTACGGGACTGTATACGCGCCAAAGATTATGCGAACGAGGTGAAAGGGACGGTATGGAGTATTTCCAGCGAATAATGCCATTCAGCATGATCATCATCCCCCTGCTTTTCGCTTTTGTGCTGGCCATTTTTGCCCGCTGGAAAAGGGAGCTTTGTGCTTATCTGGTTGGCGCCGCGATCGCCTTTGCCTTTATTGTCAGCTGCATACTGGCGGGCCGTGTGTTCAGAGGAGAGATCATCCGTTACCACGTAGGCGGATGGCCGCCGCCCTGGGGGATCGAACTGGTTATTGACGAACTGGGTGCCATGCTGTTGCTGCTGATCACCGGGTGTTCCCTGCTGATCCTGCTCTTCAGCCTGCGGTCGCTGCCTAAGGAGATTCCCGGAGAGGCCACGGGCTGGTATTATACCATCTTCCTCTTGACCGTGACCGGTATGGCCGGTTTGGCGATTACCAACGACATCTTTAACATGTTTGTCCTGATTGAGGTAACAGGAATCGGTGCCTGCGGCCTGGTGGTGGTAAAAGGGGATAAACTGTCCGCCGAAGCCGGACTGCGTTATCTGATGCTGGCCACAGTGGGATCAGGTTTTTTTCTTTTTGGCGTCGGATTCCTCTATCAGATTACGGGACACCTCAATATCAGCGCTATGGCTGCGGAACTGGCCGCCGTGCGGGAGCAATATCCCTTCCTCATGTGGACGACGATGAGCTTTATCACCGTGGGTTTGGGGGTGAAGGCCGCCCTTTTCCCCCTGCATATCTGGCTGCCCGATACCTATACATCCGCCCCTTCTCCTTCCAGTGCCCTCCTTTCCAGCCTGCTGGGGAAGGTTTATATTGTGACTTTGCTGCGGATCTATTTCCTTGTCTTCAGCTTTGAAGTCTTTCAGGAAACGCATATGCGCGACATTGTGCTCATCCTCGCTTCCCTGGCTATCCTCGGCGGATCTTTCTTTGCCTTTGTGCAGCTCAACCTGAAGCGGCGTATTGCCTATTCGACGGTGGCGCAGGTCGGCTATATATTTCTCGGGTTCAGTCTCGGTACAAAATGGAGTATTCTGGCGGCGCTGCTGCATATCATTGTCCATGCCCTGATGAAGGTCTGCCTTTTCCTTGCGGCAGGAGCCATTTATTACCAGACAGGCCGCAAAAAAGTGACCCAGTTTTCCGGGCTGGGCTACCGCATGCCCATCACCATGGCGGCATTTACGGTAGCAGCATTTTCCATGGTGGGGATTCCCCTTTTCGGCGGCTTTATCAGCAAGTATGGTCTGGCAGTGGGCAGCCTGGAGGCAAACAATCCCTATTTTATTGTGCTGATCGTGATTAGCGGCCTGCTCAACGCTGCCTACTTTTTTCCCATTGTCTGGCAGGCTTACTTTACCTCCGGCCATGGCGTAAAACTGGAGCTGGATAAGGTGCCCGTCACCATGCTCATTCCCATTGTAGTCGTGGCCCTGGGGATCCTCTATATGGGTATTTTCCCCGGTGGCACGCTGGCTTTTCTGGAAAGAGCTGTCAGCCGGTTGATCCTTTAATTATAT
>DMPF01000031.1 GCA_003456095.1 Bacillota bacterium | reverse complement strand
TGTAAACTTTAACTGTAAACTGTATTTCGCCATCAGACTACCATTCTCCTGCTTCCTGTCCTAAACTTCCTGCAACTTTTTAAATATTTCCCTGCAACACGGCCCAGGCCAGTTTTTCCAGCGGCATGCGCAGTTCCATGCTTTTCTTTTGCAGCATACGGTAGGCCTGCTGCTCGTCCAGGTTGTGTTTCTTCATTACCATGCCCTTTGCCTGCTCAATGATGATGCGTCCCTGCAGGCGCTCTTTTACGGCAAGCAGTTCGCTTTGCAGATTTCTGCGTCGCTGAAATTCCCGGTACAGTACATCCACTACGGCTGCAAGAACCTGATTGCTGACCGGAAGTGTAAGCACGGTGTGGGGTATTTCAGTTGCAGCCAAAGGAGGCCGGTGAGCTGCTTTTTTGTTTTCAAGGATTAATAGAGCTGCCAGGGATTCCTGATCAATGATGGCGGCCGTTTCCCATACATTGCCCGGCAGGGACAGCTCAAGAATGGCGAGTTGTGGTTGTGCACTGCGCACCAGTCTCAAAAAATGAGGGCAGTCCCTGCTCTCACCCACACAGTGCAAACCTGCCAAGGATAAGGCGGAAATTACCGTTTTCCGCGCCAACATCCCGGGAATACCCAGGCAGTACTCCAACCCGTTCATTCTAAAACCCCCCGGACCTTTTCTAATCTTACTGCAAGATCCGCGATCCTGTCAAAGATTTATTTGCGGCAGATACCCCGTAACGCTTCCTGCATCCTGCCTCTCGCTTCCTGCATCCTGATCACTCCGCCCAGGCAGGTGGCCGCGCAGGTGCCGCAGCCGCCGCAACGGGTATGGTCCACGGAAAACTCCTCCCCGTTACGGCTGAGCGCCTGGCGCGGGCAGGCTTCCACGCAGGCGTCACACTGGACACAGATCCCACAGTGCAGGCAGCGATCTTGCTCCTCATCGATCTCCATTTCTCCTGCCGCCAGCGGGACGGCCCTGCCGGGAAAGAGATAAGCTTCATCCAGGGGCTCTTTAACCTCGGGAGTATACGGCTGGCCGCGCAGCAACGCATCCACCTCCCGGGCGCACTGCCGACCCCGCCCTATGTTGGTGGTCACCAGCCCCAAACCCTGCATATCGCCAACCGCGGAGATGCGGGGGTGAAGTGTGCGAAAAGTGTCTTCCCGCACGTGCCGGTAAAAACCACGTTCATCAGCCTGCTCCCGCAGAAGCGCCGGCAGCAGCTCCAACTCCGGCCGCTCGTTAATAAAAACCAGGATCGTGTCCGCCGGAATAAACTGCCGCTGCCCCAACGCATCATTAACATACACCCCCTGCGCGGTGGCCTCCTGCAGGAAAAGGGGGTAGCGAAAGGCTATGCCCAACCGTTCCAAACGGCGGCGGGCCGCCATATCCGCGGAAGGTTTTTTTACATCGATCGCGGTAATATGGCACGGTGCAATACCCATCTCCAACAGTGCCTCCATACCGTCCACCGCGGCGTCGCCGCCGCCCACGATCACTACTTTCTCCCCGCAGCGCCCGTGACAGGTTTCATTTTTGGCAAGGCAGCGGTTATACTCTTTGAGAAAGTCCAGTCCGGCGACCAGGTATTCCCTGCCCGCGACGGGAGGAATGGTTGCCTGGTGCGCACCCACGGCAATAATGATGTAATCGTACTCATCCAGCATCTGCTCCAGGCGCGAAGCGTCAACGGGCGTAGCGGTGACGAATTTTACCCCCATGGCCTCGATTCTTGCCAAGTCATGCTCCAGATCAGCAAGGGGAAGGCGCTGCCGCGAAATTACCTGGTATAATTTTCCTCCCGGCCGTTCATCCTTATCAAAGACCGTTACCGCGTAGCCGCTCCGTACCAGCTGGTAGGCCGCGCTCAGACCGGCCGGCCCCGCGCCGATTACGGCAATTTCCTCCCCATACTGCCGTACTGGCGGCGTTACGGGAATATTTTTATAGCGCCGCGCCAGCTCCGCCGTGCGTACGGCAAAGTCCACCTTGGCACGGGTGCAACTTTGCACGCAGAGGTGCGGACAGATAAAGCCGCAGCAGCTGTAGCGCAAAGGTGTAACTTCGTCCATCAGGGCGACAGCCTGCTTAAGTTCGCCCAACCGCAACAGGCGGAGGAAACGGCCCGTGGGAACACCGGCCGGACAGGCCACCTCGCAGGGAGAAGTGCGCTGCACGTGCCGCAGTCTGAGCCCTGTGTCTGCGGGGTACGCGGGATAATAAAAGGAAGCAAAAGGACGGCTGTCTGCGGGGACGATTTTGATCAGCCGGCGCTCCAGCAGCGGTGCGGCAGCCAGCGAGAAATGACGGCAAAACTCACGCACGTAATGCTCCACCTTTTCCTGCTCCGTGCCGCCCTCCACATCCACCGGTTTGGCGCCGATGCCCAGCAGTCCGGCCGGCAGATCATCAGCAAAGATATAAAGGACTCCGCCATGAATGCCCGTTGCCAGGGTGCGGTGGGAGGCGCCGGCCACCATCTCCTGCCTGTTTTCCCGGTTGAGCAGAATAATGATCCCACCAGCCATATACTCGCCCAGGTAATCACCGGCGGTACCGCCGATTACCACTACCGGGACCTTGTTTGCGTACTCCTTCATATGAATCCCCACACGATAACCCACATCGTCCCGCACGTAAAGTTCGCCGCCCCGCATGCCGTAAGCAAGGGCATCTCCCCCCAGGCCGTGCACGATGATGCGACCGCTGTCCATGGTATTGGCCACAGCATTTTGGGCATGGCCGAATACCTCGATGGTCGGGCCGCTCAGGTTAAAGCCCAGATCCTCACCGGGAGTGCCCTTTACCTGCAGCAGCAGATCGGGAAAGTCAAGGCCACTGCCCAGGTAACGCTGCCCCCGTATTCCCTCCAGGATGATCCGCCGCACCCCGGCAGAAGCAAGTTCGCGCAGCTGCCTGTTCAACTCCCGGTAAGGAATACCCCGGGCGTTGACAACCACGGCGCCTTTCTCCTTTTGGCTCTCCCTATTCCCCGGCATGTTTGATTCCCAGCACAGCGAGTTCCCGGTCACTTAAGCCCACTCCCCTCAAAATAAGCCTGTTGCCCCGGAACGATCCCACATCATAGATACCGTTTAAGCCCATAATCTCCTGCATCTCGTGGTGCCATCCTTCCACCAGGTTAGTCAGGCGCGCCTCCGCCCAGCCGGGATCCAATCTTGCCGCCAGCTTCTCATCATTGGTGGTAATCCCCCAGGCGCATTTGCCACTGTTACAGCGCTGACAGAGATGACAGCCGCAGGCCACCAGGCAGGCAGAACCAATCGCCACCGCATCAGCGCCCAGAGCGATCGCCTTCATCACGTCGGCGCTGTTGCGGATGCCCCCAGCGGCAATAATGGAGGCTTGGTGCCGGATGCGTTCATCACGCAGGCGCTGGTCCACGGCGGCAAGGGCCAGTTCCAGGGGGATGCCCACATTATCCCTTACAACGGCTGGAGTGGCCCCACTGCCGCCCCGGTAGCCGTCAAGATAGAGCATATCGGCGCCGGCCCGCACAATACCGCTGGCAATGGCAGCCACGTTGTGCA
>DMPF01000005.1:657-4490 GCA_003456095.1 Bacillota bacterium | reverse complement strand
TGCTTGCTGTTTTCCGCCTCGCCTGCCACCGCGTAGTAGGTAAGGGCGAAATTGGTGGTGACCAGTACCGCGGCGCTCCGGCCGGCTTCATTGAAAGCGTAAACTTTGCTTTCAACGGTGGGCGGAACACGGGGGTCAGTATAGATATCCTGCCGCTGCGTGGCAAGGATCTGGAAGAGATCCAAAGTGAGGTCTTCCACAACAATTACACCGGCATATTTAGCCACAGCGGCGGCAGCCAGCAGCAGCTGCTGTGAAAGGTCCGGGGCCGCGTCCACGGCAAAAAAGGCGGTGGGGTAGCCGAATGCCCTGAACTTGTGCTGCAGCGCCCCGCGGCGGATCAGCGTCTGATCCCGAACCAGATCCCGCAACGTAAGCGAACCGGGGTCAATGATCAAACGCTCCAACCCCGCTTCTTTCAGCTTATCCACAAGCGCTGCCAGAGATTCCAGGCCGGCAGCCCTAGCGCAGACCGCCGCCTGTTTATCCAGGCGGGGCGCCAATGCCGCAACGTTTTCCGGTGTGACGCAAACCAGCGGGTCGCGGGACTTGCATGCTTCGTACGCGGCCAGCAGGGTGGCTGCGTCCGCAGCTGACAGGATCAGGCCGGCGTCGGTTCCGGACATTGCCTGCCTGACCATCTGCAGGTATTTATCGCCGTTGCTGCCGCGGCTGTGCAAAGCTACCAGATCAATGCGTGATACCTTACCGAGCCGCTCAAACTGCCAGCCCAATTTGGCAATTTTTTCTTCCCAAACGGCTTCGGTTTCCTCGTCAGTGATCTGAATGGCGAAAGCCGGCTGGCGCATAAATGTCTTCTGATGGCGGTACATCACCTCTTCCTCGCCCAGGACCACCTGCCTGCTTCCCTGGCCGAGAACAACCTGCCGGATCGGAGCCATCAACATATCTTCAAGTTCCGCCTTGCTTTCCGGCGCCAGATAGGTGCACTTCTCCAGGGCAATACCGGCATTGGCGAGCTTCATGGCAAAGGCAAAACAGGTAGCCAGGCCGCACTCTTTACAGTTCTTTTTACCGCCTTCCGGTAAGATCTTCTGGATATCGGAAGCTTTAACTGGCATAAAGACTCTCCTCCTGAAAATTGGTTTGGTTTAGAGACGCCCGGCGTTTTGCATAAACGCAGTCAGTTCATCCACATTTTGGACGTCCTTTTCTGTAGCGATTTTATCAAACATCTCCGCCGGAATGTTTTCTTTGGCAATCTCTTTAAGGTTGGACGGCATCCAGGCCACACGGTTATATCCGCCGTCGGAAATGAGGAATTTGGGCGACAGCAGGTACTGTACGCCTATGCCCACATAACCCTCATTCTGCTTGCCGCCGCTGGCCATCCCCGCAAGGGTGGAAAACGGTTCGCCGGTCACAGTGGCTCCGACAAAATCCCGGTTCACGATGCCAAAGCCGTCCACTTCCGGGATATAAAAGACAATAGCCTCAAAGCAGCCGCAGGAGGTATGGGGATAGGACAGGGCGCTGTGCAGGTTGAAGCGCGTCGTCTCGCCCATGGAACGCTCGGCCACGACCTGATTTACCGTATCATAAGAGATGCCTTCGGGATCAATGAGGTTGCCCTTGGGTATGGCAAACTGGGCGCCTTCCGGGTCTACCTTTACCGCTGCCCGGCCATCAAACCAGTTTATCGCGCCGCAGAGGGAAACACGCTCTGCCGTAATGATGCAAACATGCGTGGGCGCAAAACTCTGGCAGAGGACACAGCCGTAAAACTCCTCCACATCTTCCTCCCTTAATCCCTTCACCTTTTCATCCCGCGACTTATATACCTTGACGGCCTCAGCTGCCAGCTCCTCCACCTTTGCCAGATCGGTGATAAATTCGATGGACATCTTTTCGATCACCGGAAGCTCGGCAGTAAACAGGTCGATCAAAATGCGGCCGATATGCTCAAAGGAATCCAGACCCTTCTTAAAGGAGTTTTTATGAATACGGATCCAGATCTCATTGCGCTGGCCCATATGAAAGATTCCTTCAACATAGTTGATATACTGGTGGATGCGCCGCTCCAGCACACCCTCCAGATCCCGCTCCAGCAGCTCACCGGCCATACTCACGTTGATAAAGAGGGGACTGGAGGAGCCTTCCGGCATCTCTTTAATATCCTTGCCGGTAATGGTGATCCGATCGTGTTCCACCTCGTCCATCCCTTTAACGGTAACCAGTTCCGCTTTACGGCTAATCTCAGGACCACCGAATTCCACTTGAAAATCGCCCTTGCGAACCCTTTCCCCTTCATACTGCGGACCTACATCAACTACGTACATAATTTCTCCTCCTTAAAAATTAAAGATCTGGCAAATTATGACTTACGCGGCAGGCGTAACGGTATCAAGGCTCGATACCAGCGCCGCCAAATATTCCTGCCACCTGTCCGCTTTGGCAATAATCGGCAGGGCATAGTCGGCATTGGGATGGCTGCGCCTGCAGATGGCAAATGTCTTCAAGTGGGGCGCAAAATGTTTTAGCGTCGCCAGCCCCCGCTCCGCCAGGTCGCACCTGACGCCGGTAAAGAGCACCAGGTCGTGCTGCCCCTCGCCCCGCACACCGGTCCAATTTTTATTCTTTAAAAAATGCACAATCTCGATAATGTCGTAAACGGAATCAGGCGCTTCACCGAGCTCCAGCATCTTCCGCTTTACATGGGCGGTGGCACAGATGGGGATATCCCGTGATTTGGCAATCTCCAGGGCATAGTTGATCAGCAGTTTGTCGCCAACCGGTGTGGCAATAACCTCCGGACCGAAAACATAAAGCGGTGTTTTCGCCTTGTCGATAATTTTAGCCGCCTCTGCCGGTTCAGTAATAATCCTGGCCGCTTTGGTACCTGTCAGAATATTAACCTTATAATACGGATGTGTCATTGTTTCCGTTGCCAATTTGTATCCCTCCTGTTATTTAATGGTAGCATCAATCGGTACCTTGGTATCGTAGGTGCCGATAATGGTCGGCAAAGAAAGAACCGGCTTGGGCTGCCAGCCCACTTCCTTCAGGTAGCTGAGCACTTCCCGCTTGAAGACGATGGGGATCTCTTTTTCGGTGCGGATAAAGTTCTGCAGATCGTCGGGGAGTGTGCCGATAACCTGCTTATAGGCAGAAATGTAACTGTTGAGCTTGATCGCCCGACCGGGAGGCGTGTCGTTGCGTCTGAAACACTGCTTAATGATCGTAATCAACGCCCTCTCCTTGGTTTCGGTAACAATCATCATATGCTCAGGCGTCGGCTCCTTGGTATCCACCCGCTCCTTGGTGCGCCCGTTGATCACTGTCCAGTCGGCCAGCTCCTTATTGCTCATAAAGAGGCGGCGATATTTCGAACCATGCGGGCCGAGCACCACGGGGATACCCCAGCGCACGGCGCCTGTGCCAATTACCAGCGCCTTCTGCGAATAAGGACCCCAAACCACACCGCAGGCGCCGACACGGTTTAAGATATAGTCGGAGATTAACTCATAGTTAGCCCGGTTGGGCAGGGTGGCAAAAATATTGGCGATCTTGATTGCGGCCCCGACCACGTGGGCGTTGGAGACACAGGAACCAACGTTGACGATGCAACCGGCATCAAACTCGGGCGGGAACTTCTCGTAAATGGTCCTGCCTTCCTCGTCTTTACGCATCGCCGCCGCCATGGCTGAACAACCGGATAGACAGACAATATACTTGCGCCTCGCCAGTTCTTCCGCCAGCCAGGCCACGTCGTCAATATCCTGCGGGAAGTTGGAACAACCGGCAAACAAAACTACGCCAGGGATGGTGCCAAGCACAATGGGCGAGCCCACTTTCCGGATCTCCACATCGTG
>DMPF01000005.1:0-336 GCA_003456095.1 Bacillota bacterium | reverse complement strand
TTTCCGGATCTCCACATCGTGAATGGGCCCGCGGCCGGAACGGATCTTGTAGGTGTCATCAGCGGCTGCCGCCTGCATGATCTTAAGAATGGGAATACTGTTGACGCAGGCCTCTTCGCATTTGCCGCAGCCGATACAGCGCAGGAACAATTTGCCCAGATCCGCAAATTCACCCTGCGCCGTTTTAAAGACAGCGTTATTCACAGGCAAAAGATTGGCACAGGCACGGTTGCATGCCTCACAGGTGCCGCGGCATTTGGCCGCCAGCTGCTTCGCTTCCTCTTTGCTCAGGATATGCTTGATCTCGCGGCGTTTCGGCTCGAGGCCAAGTGCCGC
>DMPF01000212.1 GCA_003456095.1 Bacillota bacterium | reverse complement strand
CGCCGGTTTTCTCAAGGGAATAACCGAGGAAGCGCAGCATCTCCTGCAACAGCAGCACCTTTTCCCCCGTCGCCCCTTTCTCCAGGTCGCGGGGGATCGGGCGGTACTGCAGGTAGTATGCAACAGACCGCTCCACCAAAATGTCCGGCTGCAGGCCGTTTTGGTGCAGGTCGTGCCCCGCCGGTGTGCGGTACTTGGCGACAGTATAACGCAGACCTCCGCCGTCACTGAGGTGCTGAAGGTGCTGCACCGTAGCCTTGCCGAAGGAAGGGGTGCCCACCAGGTAGGCGTTGCCACCGTCCGCCAGCGCGCCGGCGACAATCTCCGCCGCGCTGGCGGAATGCTCGTTGATCAAAATGGCGATAGGATAATCCCGGGGGCGGGCCTGGGAAAGATAACGTTTGCGTACGTTGCCGTCGCGGTCTACCACCCGGGTTATCTCCCCTGCCGGGACAATAACCTGCCCCACGGCAATAGCTTGCTCCACTATCCCCCCGGGATTGTCGCGCAGATCGAGGATGAGGCCGCGCAACCCCTCCCCATCCAGGCGCTCCAGGGCAGCGACAAACGCTTCACCTGTCTGCTGATCGAAGCTGGTTATCTGAATGTAGCCGATGGAGTTTTTCAGCATGCGGGCAAAAACCGTTTCCCGTTCGATCTCCGCTCTGGTGATCGATAGCGGCAGCAGCTCCGCCTCGCCGACACGCCCGATTGATATATTCACTATAGTGCCGCTGGGGCCCCGCAGCAGGCGGGCAACCTCATCCACAGCCAGCCCTTCTACATTCTCTTCCCCCACTTTGACAATGCGGTCTCCGGTAAGCAGGCCGGCACGCTGGGCCGGGGAGTCGCTGATCACACGGAGCACAAATACTTCCCCCTCCCCGCCTGTTATCTCCACGCCGATGCCGCTGAAGGAACCGGTGGTGTAAATGAGCAGCTCCCGCAGGGCTTCCGGGGTAAGATAGGCGGTATGGGGATCGTCAAGAGCGCGGAGCATCCCTTCAATAGCGCCGCGCACAAGCACTTCTTCTTCCACCGGCTGGAAGTACTGGTTCCGGATCAGATCCCATACTTCCCAAAAAATTCCCGCTTCCTTTCCACCGGGGGCCGGTTCTGCCGCGGGGGAAAAGAAAAAGCGGGCCAGTAGCAAGGTCGCCGCATTGCTGAGCAAAAGCAGCACTAGCAACACAGCAAGAAACTCCCGCCGTTTCATACAGATCATCTCACCGCGTCTAAAAGTTTATTATTAAGACCGGAAGAACTATCCCCCGGTTTAGAAGAAGCGCATGGGGTTTTGGCGTGCTCCGTTAATCCTCACCTCAAAATGCAGATGGGGGCCTGTGCTGGCACCGGTGGAGCCGACGATGGCGATGGGCTCGCCGCGCACAACAACCTGTCTCGGCGAGACTAGCAGGGTGTGGGCATGGGCATAAAGGGTAGCCATATTTCCGCCATCCGGCAGCGTGCCATGATCAATGAGTACCATGCGCCCGAAGCCGCCTTCCATACCGGCCATCACCACCACGCCGTGGTCGGCGGCAAGGATATGTACCGGGTTGCCGTTATAGAAGCGGGAGCCCGGCCAGCGGCTGCGATAGATGCCGATATCGATACCCCCGTGAAAAACATTGGCGCGCCTGGTAATAGGGTGCGTGCGGTTACCGAATGGGGAGGTGATATATTGCGGCCCGAATTCCGCAATGGGCCAGAGCAGCTCTCCGGAAGGATTGAACTGTGCCGATAAACGGCGCATCTCCTCCTGCAGGCGCCTGATTTTTTCCTCGACCCGTTTTGCTTCCCGTTCCAGTTCCTCGATAGCCTTTTCCTGGGCATCAATGGCTGCCATGACCCGGGCGAGGAAATCTTCCCGGCTGGCCAGCCTCTGACCCAGTTCATCCTGCCGCTGCAGGAGCTGCCGCCGCATCTCCTGCAGCTCCGCCCGCTGCGTCTCCAGCTCTTCCTTCTGGCCCTCAATGAGCGTCCGCATGGCGAAGGCTTCCTCCAGCAGCTGCTGGTCAAATTCGGCAATAAGCTTGAGGTTGTGCAGCCGTGTTAAAAATTCAGCAAAACTGTAAGCATTGAAAAGCACATCCATGAAAGCCGTTTCCCCGTTTTCATGGATGGCACGCAGGCGCATGCGCAAAAACTCGTCCCGCTCGGCTACCAGGGCTTCCGCCTCTGCCAGCTCCGCCTCCTTCACCGCGATGGCCTGCTCCGTCTTCGCCGTATCCCGCTCCAACTGGGCGATTTCACGGCGCAGCAGCTCCACGTTTTGCTCCAGCCGCCGCAGTTCCCTCAGGAGCCGCCGCTCCTCGTTATAGTAGCCGGCCAGCTCCTGGTTACGGGACTCAATCGTATCCTGGAGATCAGAAAGTTCATCCCGCGTCTGATCAATCTCCTGCTCCTTTTCCCGCAGGGGCGTGGCATAACCGGGCAAAACCAGTGTTGCCGCCATCAAGACGACCAGCAGCAGTCCCGTCAGATACTGAAGCCATTTTTCCCGGTCTGACAAGATGCCTGCACCTCCAGACTGTGGCAAATGTTTTTGTTTTTCCCTGCACCCCGCAAAAGCGGTCAAGACCGTTCCCTGCTACGCTTTAAGGAAACGGCGCACTGAAATGGTGCCGCCCAGCACTCCCAGAGCCACACCCAGGACGAGGAGCACCCGGATCAGCTCCGTCATAATCTCCGCCGCGGGCACCAGGGAGATAAAGCGGATATTAAGCTGCATCCACTGCGCCGCCGCCAGGTAGCTGTAATGAATAACCACCAGCGGCACAAGCGCACCCACAAGGCCAAGGATCAAGCCCTCGAAGATAAAGGGCCAGCGGATAAACCAGTCTGTTGCTCCCACATATTTCATGATCATGATCTCTTTGCGCCGGATATAAACAGTGAGCCGGATCGTATGGGAGATGAGAAAGGTGGCCGTTATGGCCAGGCCGGCCATAAAAACCAAGCCAAGCCAGCGTACTATACCCGTAAACTGAAAAAGGGGTTCGACAACGCCGCGGCCGTAATCCACATAGGCGACCCCCGCATATTCCTTCAGCTCCGCGGCGACACGGGGGATATCCTCCGGTATATGGGTGCGCAGTTCGAAAGAATCGCGCAGGGGGTTCTTCCCCTGCTCAGCATAGCCTTCCAGCAGGAAGGCCTGGTCGCCCATCTGTCTTTTCAAGCGCTCCATGGCCTCATCCTTGCTGACAAAGCGCACCTCTACCAGATCGGGGTGCGCCACCAAAGCACGCTGCAACGCCCGGTGAGCCTGTTCATCGGCCCCGTCTTCCATACGGACGATAATCTGCATCTGATCCTTAATATCCTCCGTCAACAGGGTCACATTATAATTGATCACCATGAAGCTGCCGAGGATTAACAGTGTAATGGAAACCACCGCGATGGAGGCGATGCTCATCCAGCCATGACGGACCACGCTTTTCAACGCCTCTCCCAAAAAATACAAGAGGCTCCTAGCGTGCATGCAGATATACCCCTCTTTCCCGGTCGCTGATCACATAACCCTGATCGAGGCAAATTACCCTTTTTTGCAGGCGGTCCACCAGATCCCGGGCATGGGTGGCCACAATGACCGTTGTGCCCCGGATATTAATCTCTTGCAACAGGTTGAGGATCTCCAGGGACGTAGCCGGGTCGAGGTTCCCCGTAGGCTCGTCCGCAATAACCATGGCCGGCCGGTTAACGATGGCGCGGGCCAGCGAAACACGCTGCTGCTCACCGCCGGAGAGCTCGCTGGGTTTTTTGAAAAGTTTATCCTTCAGCCCCACCAGCTCCAGGGTAAGGGGAACCCGCTTGCGGATCTCACGCGCCGCCATCCCGGTAACACGCATGGTAAAAGCCACGTTCTCATAGACGCTTCGATCCTGCAGCAGGCGGAAATCCTGAAAAACCATGCCG
>DMPF01000097.1:4162-11692 GCA_003456095.1 Bacillota bacterium | reverse complement strand
TGGTCACAGACGCAGGGTCTGGAGCCGGTGGCTCTAAGCGCCCTTCGCGGACGCGGCATTGCCGATCTGAAGGTGGCGATCATCCGCAGCGCGCCGCCCGCTTTTGACGAGCTGAGCATTATCGGCGATCTGGTTACGCCCGGAGATGTGGCCGTGCTGGTTGTGCCCATCGACAAGGCGGCGCCAAAAGGAAGGATCATCCTGCCGCAGGTGCAGACTATCCGCGACCTCCTCGATCACCAGGCTCTGGCCCTGGTGGTCACAGAGCGGGAGCTGCCGCAAGCGCTGGCCGGTCTGCGGGCGCGGCCGAAAATGGTGGTTACCGATTCGCAGGTATTTGCCAAAGTAGAGGCTGAAACACCGGCCGGGGTGATGCTTACATCATTTTCCATTCTTTTTGCCCGCTACAAGGGCGACCTCGCGACACTGGTGGCGGGGGCCCGGGGTATTGACCGCCTGCAGCCCGGAGACAGGGTGCTGCTTGCTGAAGCGTGTACGCATCACCGGGTGGAAGACGATATCGGACGTGTCAAATTGCCGCGCTGGCTGCGCCAAAAGGTGGAGGGCGAGCTCAACTTTACCTGGAGCAGCGGTCATGGTTTTCCCGATGATCTGTCGGACTACCGCTTGATCATTCATTGCGGCGGCTGCATGATTAACCGGCGGGAGATGCTTGCGCGTATCGCCCGCGCGCAGGAAGCCGCGGTGCCGATTGTCAATTATGGCATCTGCATCGCGCACCTGATGGGTATCCTGCCACGGGCGCTCTCACCATTTCCCGAACTGCAGGCAATGCTGCAGAACAATTACCAGACAAAGGAGTGCAACGCTTATGCCCAGTAAATTACCGGGTACTGATCAACAGTTTGCCGGGTTCATCCGTGAAGATGAAATACACGATACACTTGCCGCGGGGAAGCAGGCTTCCAATGAAGCAGTGCGCCGCATTATCGCCAAGGGTCGTGCGGCCGGAGGCCTTTCGCTGGCCGAAACAGCGGCACTGCTGCAAAACGGGGATCCCGTAATACAGCAGGAGCTGTTTGACGCTGCCCGGGAGGTGAAGCTGAAGATTTACGGCAAGCGGCTGGTATTGTTTGCGCCGCTTTACGTCAGCGATTATTGTCTCAATAACTGCCTCTACTGCGGTTACCGCCGGGACAATATTTTCCGGCGCAGTAGGCTTACGCAGGAGGAACTGGCGGAAGAAGTAAGAGTTCTGGAAAGCCTGGGGCATAAGCGGCTGGCACTGGAAGCAGGCGAGCATCCTGACGCGTGTCCATTGGATTATATCCTGGACTGTATTAATACTATCTACAGCCTTAAATTTAAAAACGGCAGCATCCGCCGCATTAATGTCAATATCGCGGCTACCACGGTGGAAGAATATGCCCGGTTAAAAGCCGCGCGCATCGGTACCTACATCCTCTTTCAGGAAACCTATCACCGGGATACGTACCGCCGGATGCATCCTGAAGGCCCAAAGAGCGATTATGACTGGCATACTACCGCCCACCACCGGGCCATGCAGGCCGGTATTGACGACGTCGGCTTCGGCGTACTCCTTGGCCTTTACGATTATAAGTTTGAGCTGCTGGCCATGCTCATGCATGCCCGTGAGCTGGAAGAAACTTTCGGGGTGGGACCGCATACCATCTCTGTTCCCCGTCTGCGCCCGGCTTTCGGCGTGACGCTCGACCAGTTTCCCCATTTGGTCCCGGATGAGGATTTTGCCAGGATCGTGGCGATCCTGCGCCTGGCGGTGCCTTATACCGGACTGATCTTATCTACCCGTGAGCGTGCCGCTTTCCGCGACCAGCTGCTGGACCTGGGTGTTTCGCAAACTTCCGCCGGCTCCTGTACCGGGGTGGGCGGATACCGGAGAGAGAACAGCAAAGCAGAGCCGGAGGAAACATTGGATACGGCGCCCCAGTTCAGCGTGGACGACCACCGCAGTCCCGATCAGGTGCTGCAAAGCATCTGCCAGGCTGGCTATCTGCCCAGCTACTGTACCGCCTGTTACCGGCAGGGGCGCACCGGCGACCGTTTCATGGAGCTGGCCAAGAGCGGCAAGATACAGGATGTCTGTCAGCCGAACGCCATATTAACATTTAAGGAATACCTGCTTGACTACGGCTCCCCGCAAACAAAACAGGCGGGGGAAGAAGCGATCGGGCTTCATCTGGCGGAAATTAAAAACGGCAAACTGCGCGCAGAGACCGCGGAAAAGTTGCAGCGCATCGAGCAGGGGGAACGGGATTTATATATGTAAGCTACTGCCCTGTCTCCTTCCTTCTCCAGAAAGCTCTCCGCAGCACGGATAAACCCATGAGCCCATGTGCAGACCGATCGTGCCTGTTCCTCGGAAACATCCGGCTCAACGCAGTAATCATCGATGATCCGTATGTCTGCGGCATCAATCAGCCATCGATGGAGTTGCGCATCCACTTGTCTGATAGTCGTGCCTTGTGACAAACACGCGGGAGATGACGACATCATGCTCCAAGCTAACGGCTGCGGTGAGATTCGATGTTTTCTTGATGAGTGAAGCATAATCGAAGGGCCCTCTCAAGACAATAAGCAGATCGATATCCGAGCTGTCTATCGCCTCGCCGCGCGCCTGAGAGCCGTAAAGGACAACCGAATCCAGCTCGTCCCCCAGGATCCCACACAGCTGCTCGCGGTATTCAAGCACGATCTGTTTTATGTGACCACTAGGGTTCATATTGGTGTTACCTCCTCCGGCCTGATCTTTGCCAGCGGGTCCCAGATGAGGTGCATACGCGGCCGCTCGGCTTTGCAGAATGAACATTGGCTGCAGCCGGCGCTCGTCGGAGGCGTCACGGAGTTCGCGGGCCGCACGCAGGTCAAGCCGTGAAGCCAGCGAGGTTTTTTCTGGAGCGCAATCAGTCTTTCCGCTCTTTGCCTGGAGGCTGTCGCCAGCGCCGCGTCGGTGTCTTTGGCGACCGCCGTTTCATCCTCGGCGTCGATGGCTTCTTCAAGCAGCCTGATCAGCGGTAGCGGCAAAACTGCAGGTTGATACCCTTTCCCGCGGCATCGGTCGCCACCATAATTTTGGCCCGGGTCCAAAAACCGGCGCTGGGCCTCTTTTATTGTATCCACTATTGATTAACCAAGGAACAATTTTTATACATATCAAATATACATATCAAAAAAAAGACTTTATGCAGTGGAATTATTCATATTATATACATTAGTCAGTAAAGAAACAACATCATAAAGAGAAAAAGAGATGAAGAAAACCCTCGGTGTGAAGGTGTATTAAGAGCCACATAAAAATTAATTTTCGAGGGGTTGATCAAAACAGCTTTTGTGTTATAATTGTGAAGTGAGGTGTGTCAGCATAAGGGGGTCAGTAATGCGCCGGCATAATAAGCCTGCAAAAACAGTTTGCTTTGGACACTATAGCATATTATTTCACTGTCTTAGGGCTTCCGCTGGAGGTTTTGAAGGTGAAGATGATCTATTTACAGGTGGCATATAAAAGGAAAACAGTTACTTTAGCCGATAACTTAATAGAATCTGCAAGGGGGGCTTTTCAAGAACCCCCTTTCTTTTTGTAAAGACAGATTACACAAAAATGAAGTTACAGAGCCTCTAAGTTGGGAGAAGCATAAATTGAAACTTGCGCAAATACAAAAGATTCTTGAAGCTGAGATCCTGGTGGATGCCGGCAAAATGGACGAGGAGATCGGAATGGCCTTCAGCGCCGATCTGATTAGCGACATTTTGGTCATGTGCCGGGAGCAGGCCCTGCTGCTTACCGGGATGACCCATATCCAGCTAATTAAATCGGCGGAGATATGTGATCTGGGGGCAGTGGCTTTTGTCCGGGGCAAACGCCCGGGACCGGAAGTCGTTGCTTTGGCAGAACAAAAAGGTATACCGCTGTTGGCAAGCCGCCTGACCATGTATGAAGCGTCGGGGCTGCTGTTTTCTGCCGGTTTGCCCGGGCTAAGCCGGCATGCTGAAACACCGCGGGAGGGCTCAGGGTGAACGAACAGACCGGGAGCGAACAAACGATAGCTTTGGAGTTTACCCTGGAAAGCATGGATTTCGTGCGGGCGGGAGAAGCCTCGGGCAAAGTAAAGCAATATCTCAAAAAATTAGGCTTTAAGCCTGAAGCTGTGCGCAGAGCCGCCATAGCTGCCTATGAGGCGGAGATGAACGTGATTATTCATGCTACGCGCGGGATCATGCGGGTAGAGATCAGCCACGACCGCATCGTCATCCTGCTTGAGGATGAAGGACCGGGGATTAGCGATATTGAACAGGCCATGCGGGAGGGTTTTTCCACTGCTCCTGAGGCAATACGGGAATTAGGTTTTGGCGCCGGGATGGGGCTGCCCAACATCAAGCGCTGCGCTGATGAGATGGATCTCCGGTCTGTGCCCGGCCAGGGGACCAGGCTAAAAATTATCATCACCAATGCGCAAGCGTAGAGAGTGAAGAAGATGAACGCTTACTATCATTCTGTCCGCCTGGACAGGGAAAAATGCAAGGGATGCGTCAACTGTATTAAGAAATGCCCCACGGAAGCCATCCGCGTCCGTGGGGGTAAAGCGGAAATAAATGAAGCGAAGTGTATCGATTGCGGCGAGTGTATCAGGATTTGTCCTAATCAGGCCAAAATTGTGATCACCGATAACCTGGAAAAACTGCGGGAGTTTGAATACACGATTGCTTTGCCTGCTCCGGCGCTGTTTAGCCAGTTTAAACCTGAGACTGAGCCCGCGGCGATCCTTGGAGCATTACTGAAGCTTGGTTTTAATCGTACTTTCGAGGTAGCCGTAGGCGCCGAATTAGTTACCCAGGCCATTCGTGAAGAGATTTCGCGGAAGAGAGAAAAAAAGCCTTTTATCTCCTCTGCTTGTCCGGCGGTGGTCAGGTTGATCCAGGTCAGGTTCCCGGGTCTGATCCCCCACATTATTCCGATTAAGGCACCAATGGAGCTGGCTGCCAGGATGGCCAAGGAAGCGGCTGCGCGTGAAACAAACCTGCCGCTTTCCAGCATAGGCGCCTTTTTCATCACTCCTTGTCCGGCCAAAGCGACTGCCGCTAAACAGCCGCTTGGTGACGACAACAGCTGGGTTGACGGAGCATTCAGCATACACACCCTTTACCGTGAATTGCACCGTAATATCAAGCTCATCACGGAAGATGCGCGTTTGCACCTGGCAACCGGCTCAGGTATGGGATGGGGCAGGGCGG
Source organism: Bacillota bacterium (assembly GCA_003456095.1). Lineage (GTDB taxonomy): Bacteria > Bacillota > Dethiobacteria > DTU022 > UBA8154 > UBA8154. Next base: position 6,463 of record DMPF01000097.1, on the reverse strand, counting down.
GAGGCGAGAACATGGCCGTTGGTTCCGGCTCTCTTCTTTCCGTAGATGGAATTCGCAGCGTGGTGGCGGTTTTGGATGAATTGGAGAAAAGCGGCATGGGGGAGATCGATTTTCTGGAGGCCCAGGCCTGTGTGGGTGGCTGCATCGGCGGACCGCTGGTCGTGCAAAATCCGTTTGTGTCCCGGGTGCTGATCCGGAAAATGGCCGAAAAATATGGCCAAAAACCTTTGTCTATCCCGGAGGGGCAAATAGCAAAAATGATTGCCGAGGAGTACTTGACCATCAGTAAAAATATCCAGCCCCGCTTTGTGATGCAGCTTGATGAAGACATTGTCCGGGCGCTGGCAAAAATGGCCTTGCTGGAACAAACCTTACAGGCCCTGCCGGGGCTCGACTGCGGTTCTTGCGGTTCACCTAACTGCCGGGCCCTGGCCGAGGATATTGTTGGGGGGGTTGCCTTTGAAGCGGATTGTATCTTTAAGCTGAGGGAGCGGGTTGGGATTTTAGCCAACGAAATGGTTGAGTTGGCGCAAAAGGTGCCGCCGGCGATGGGCAGGCTGCAGCCGTCCGGGCGGGAGGAGGGGAGAGAAAAGTTGTATTTGCATGAAGTGGTCAAAATCCTTGACGCCGACCTGAAGGTGGAGCCTGTTGCGCCTGAGCGGGAGGTTACCGGAGCCTATTCTTCAGACCTCTTAAGTGATGTCATGGCCAACGCCAAGGAAGGAAATATCTGGTTTACCATTCAAACCCATCCAAATGTGGTGGCGGTAGCCAGCTTGCTGAACCTGGCTGCCGTGGTAATTACCGGAGGCAGAGAACCGGACCCGGAGACCCTGGCTAGGGCGAGGCAGGAAAATTTGCCTGTAATGGTGACGAAAGCTGCAGCTTTTGAGGCAGCCGGTAAAATTTATCGCTGCCTGCATGAAAATAAATAAAAAATGCAGGCTGTCGCTGCACAAAAATTGAAGAAAGAAAGGTAGTGGTGATCTAGGGATAAGGGTTTGAAGCGCTACGTCTTAATTACAAAGTTGAAGGAGGAATTTAGGTAATGGAATCGATTGGATGCCAGTGTATCGAAGAGAGTTATAAAGAGCTGGAGCCGTTTATTGCTCAGTATGCTGGTCAGCAGGCTGCATTAATCACTGTTTTACACAAAATTCAAGAAACACTGGGTTTTGTGCCTTATGATCTGCAAGTTAAGGTTGCGGATACTTTGGAGGTACCCTTAAGCGAGGTCTACGGGGTAATCACCTTCTATGCCTTCTTCTCCTTAAAGCCCAAAGGAAAGTATAATGTTTCCGTCTGTAAAGGAACTGCTTGTTATGTAAGGGGAGCGCCGAAAATTTTAACCGCTCTGGAAAAAGAACTGGGCATTAAGCCGGGAGACACCACCGACGACGGGAACTTTTCCCTGGAGGTAGTCTATTGCCTGGGCGCTTGCGGCTTGTCACCCGTTATGACAGTAAATAAGGACGTCCACGCCCGTTTGAAGCAGGAACGAATTCCTAAAATCCTGGCCAGATATAGCTGACAATATGCACGAACTGTCGCTGCATATTTTGGATCTCCTGCAGAATGCGGCAGAAGCTGGGGCAAACCGGGTGGATCTGACGGTTACGGCCGATACCCGGCAGCACCTGCTTACCATCTGCGTTGAGGACAACGGCAAAGGCATCAGTGAGGAGATACTGGAAAAGGTGTCCGATCCGTTCACCACTACCCGGACAAGCCGCAAAGTGGGTTTAGGTTTAGCGCTGCTGAAGGCTGCGGCCGAGAGCTGCGGCGGAAGTCTGAAAATCAGCTCCCGGGTGAATGTGGGAACCAAGGTTACGGCTTCTTTCCGGCTGGATCATATCGATCTGCCGCCTTTGGGGGACATTGCCGGAACGGTAATGGTTTTTATGACAGGGCGCTGTGGGATGATCTTTTCCTACCGCCATTGCCGCGACGACAGGGAATACGTGTTTTCCTCCTTGGGGTATGAACGGTTGTGGGAGCACCCGGAATTCCTGATAAAATTTAAAGAAACCATTGAGGCGGGTTTGAAGAGCCTTGCCTAGGAGGTGTTAAGGTTGAAGTCATTGGCAGACTTAAACGCATTAAAACAAAGAGCTTTGGATGAACTAAAACTAAGGGAGAGCAAGGATAGCGTCCGTATAGTGGTAGGTATGGGCACCTGCGGTATTGCCGCCGGCGCCAGAGAGGTAGTGGGGGCATTCCTTGATGAGCTGGCCAAGCGGAAGATCAGTGACGTTGCGGTTACGCAGACCGGTTGTATCGGCTTGTGCGTGAAAGAGCCTC
>DMPF01000097.1:0-3802 GCA_003456095.1 Bacillota bacterium | reverse complement strand
ACCCACGGTTACTTACGGCAATCTGGACGCAGCCAAAGCTCGCCAAATTGTTGCCCAGCATGTGGTGAACGGATTGGTAGTAAGCGAATGGGTTGTAAATAAGCTATAGGCATAGGGGGAGAAACTGAATGGAGTTCTATCGTTCACATGTCCTTATTTGTACCGGCACCGGGTGTGTTTCATCGGGCAGCCATCCCACCAGGGATGCCTTAATCGGTGAGCTGAAAAACCGGGGGCTGGATAAAGAGATTAAAGTTGTTGATACCGGCTGTTTCGGGTTTTGCCAGTTTGGTCCCAACATAATGGTTTATCCCGAGGGGACCTTTTACTGCCAGGTCGAGCCGAAGGATGTTGTAGACCTGGTGGAGGAGCATTTTGTCAAAGGCCGTGTGCTGCAGCGGCTCTTGTATAAGGAGCCCAAAGAGCAGGTGGCGGTGGTGGGCCAGGATCAGATCGACTTTTTTAAATATCAGCAGCGCCTGGTGCTCCATAACTGCGGAGTAATCGACCCGGAATCCATTATGGATTATATCGCCCGGGACGGTTACCAGGCCTTGGCCAAAGCTGTAACGGAGATGACTCCGCTTGAGGTGGTTGACCATATTAAAAAATCCGGCCTCCGGGGCAGGGGCGGCGGCGGCTTTCCCACAGGATTAAAATGGGAGTTTGCCGCCAAAGCTCCCGCGGGACAAAAGTATATTGTCTGTAACGGTGACGAAGGCGATCCTGGCGCATTTATGGATCGGAGCCTGCTGGAAGGGGATCCCCACGCGGTGGTCGAGGGGATGGCCTTGGCGGGCTACGCGGTGGGCGCTGACAAAGGATATGTTTATGTCAGGGCGGAATACCCCATCGCCGTGCATCGCCTGCTGATCGCCCTGGACCAGGCCCGGGCACAGGGGTTGCTGGGCCGGAATATTTTCGGTTCTGCATTCGGCTTTGATATAGAAGTACGCTTGGGTGCCGGCGCCTTTGTCTGCGGTGAAGAAACAGCCTTGCTTACTTCGATTGAGGGCTCCCGCGGCGAGCCACGGCCGAGGCCTCCTTTCCCCGCCGTATCCGGTCTGTGGGGTAAGCCGACGGTCATTAACAATGTGGAAACCTTCGGCAATATCGCTCAGATCATCCGTAACGGCTGGGAATGGTTCGCTTCGATCGGCACCCAGGACAGCAAGGGGACCAAAGTATTTGCCCTGGCCGGCAAAGTAAATAACAACGGCTTGGTAGAAGTGCCCATGGGTATGCCTTTAGGCCGGATTATTTACGATATCGGCGGTGGTGTCCCCAAAGGGAAAAAATTCAAGGCCGCACAAACCGGCGGCCCGTCAGGGGGCTGCATTTCCAGGGAATACCTGAATACAGCCATCGATTACGATTCTTTGCAGGCACTGGGAACGATTATGGGTTCTGGCGGCCTGATTGTGATGGACGAAGATACCTGCATGGTGGACCTGGCCAAGTTCTTCCTTGAGTTTGTCCAGGACGAGTCCTGCGGTAAATGCGCGCCCTGCCGCATCGGCACCAAGCGTATGCTGGAGATATTGCGGAGAATATCCTATGGCCAAGGGACCATGGCCGACCTGGACCTTTTAGTAGAGCTGGCCGAAGGCATCAAAGCTTCAGCCCTTTGCGGCCTGGGACAGACGGCGCCTAATCCGGTGCTAAGTACGCTGCGCTATTTCCGCCATGAATATGAAGCCCATATTAAGGAAAAACGCTGCCCTGCTTCCGTCTGTGTTAATCTGTTCACCTCGCCGTGTCAGAATACCTGCCCGGCGGGCATTGATGTGCCGATTTATATCGACCTGATCAAAAACCATGACTTTGCCGCGGCTTACATGGCTATGCAGCTGGAAAACCCCTTTCCGGTTGTCTGTGGCCGTGTCTGCCATCACCCATGTGAAGGAAAGTGCCGGCGCAATCAACTGGATACCGCCCTGGCGATCAGGGCATTAAAGCGGTTTGCCGGGGATTACCTGTTGCAGAACGGAGGCCTGCCTGTTCCGGCTGTGGCATCGCCCAAGGATTTCAAAGTGGCGGTGGTTGGTGCGGGTCCGGCTGGCCTGTCGGCGGCTTTTTACCTGGCGAAAAAGGGTTACCAGGTAACAGTTTTTGAAAGCCTGCCTGTTCCAGGCGGTATGATGGCGGTGGGCATCCCTGAGTACAGATTGCCGAAAGCGGTATTAAACCAGGAGATCGCCGTGATTAAAGAGATGGGTGTGGAGATCAAAACCGGCGTCAAGATCGGCGAGGATATTTTGCTGTCTCAGCTCTTGGCAGACTACCAGGCGGCCTTCCTGGCCGTGGGCGCTCATAAGGACCAGGCCCTGAACCTGCCCGGGGAGAAATTAAAAGGCGTTCTCTCCGGAATCGATTTCTTGCGGGAGGTAAACTTAGGGCAAGCCCCCGATCTTACCGGCAAACGGGTGGCGGTAATCGGCGGCGGAAACGTGGCGGCCGACGCGGCCCGCAGTGCGGCACGCCTTGGTGCCGAGGTCGTCTCCCTTTACTATCGCCGGACAAAAGAAGAGATGCCGGCCATGTCTGAGGAGATCCATGAACTGGAACAGGAAGGCGTGGAGCTGAACTTGCTTGTCGCGCCGGTAGCCATTGTCAGCGAAAATGGCCAGGTCAATGGTCTGACCTTGACCAAAATGGAGCTAGGGGAGTTTGACCGCAGCGGGCGCCGCCGCCCTGAGCCGCTGGCCGATTCCCAGTTCACCGTGGCGGCTGACGTGGTAATCGCGGCCATTGGCCAGCTTCCGGAGACCGCTGTGCTTGGCGCCGGGCTGGAGCTGGGGAAAGGGGAAGTTATCCTGGCAGATCCGGAAACGCTGGCCACTAATATTCCCGGTGTTTTTTCCGGAGGCGATTGCGTCACCGGTCCGGATACACTGATTGCCGCCGTAGCGGCAGGAAAGAAAGCGGCCCAGTCCATCGACAAATACCTGGGCGGCGACGGCGTTGTGGTCGAACTGATGACCGTGGAGCGGACAATCACCGGAGTCATAATCGAAGAAGAAACCCCACGACAGCAGATGCCTGTCCGCCGCGCCGAGGGCTTCCTGGAGGTCGAACTGGGCTATACCCTGGAACAAGCGGTGGCCGAAGCCTCGCGCTGTTTCCGTTGCGATGTGGCTGATGCAAATAATGATGCAGATACAACTGATTAAGAGGTCATGGAAGGGAGATAGGCAATGAAACCGATAACCTTAAAAGTTGACAATCAACCGGTTGAGGTTGAAGCAGGGACTACTATCCTGGATGCCGCTAAAAAGGTAGGTGTGGAAATTCCTACCCTGTGCTACATGCAGGAGATCAATGCCATCGGCGCCTGCCGTATATGCGTGGTGGAGGTAAAGGGAACGAAAGCCTTGCAGCCCGCTTGTGTAACCCCTGTTGCCCCGGGTATGGAGGTCCATACCAACAGCACATCTGTGCGTAAGGCACGCAACTTAACATTGGAGCTGATTTTATCCAATCACCCCTTTGAGTGCCTTACCTGCATCCGGAACCAGAATTGTGAGCTGCAAAGTCTGGCGGAAGCTTTTGGGATCAGGGAAGTGCGCTTCCCCGGAGAAAACCCGCCTTACAAAGCGGATTACTCTTCTCCTTCAGTGATCAGGGAACCGGAAAAATGTATCCTCTGCCGCCGTTGCGTGGCGGTATGCGACAAGGTGCAGACCGTTAATGCCGTTGCTCCACAGGAGCGTGGTTTTAACACTACCGTTGCGCCGGCCCATCACCGCCCGATGGCCGAATCCGTCTGTATCAACTGCGGACAGTGCACGCTGGTCTGCCC
>DMPF01000138.1 GCA_003456095.1 Bacillota bacterium | reverse complement strand
TAAAGGAGCCATTCCCGCACCGATGAGCAACAGTGTAGGGTCATTTTGCGGCACCAGGGGAAAACTGGGGAGAATCAAATGTTGTTTTTCTTTAAAAAAATGCAAAAAAAGATCGCGTATCTCGCTGCTTTTCATATCTTTTGCCTCCATTACAGGATCAAAACAATTATAGCGGCAATATTTGGGGCTGTCAATGCGCTTAAGTAAAGACTATAACCAGTTATTACCATTATTTACAACGGGCAATAATGACTGCTTTAATAAGGCAATTTTAATAAGGCAATGCAGCCTCGATCACACCTCCACCCAAAATTTCATCGCCACAATAAAATACGGCAGATTGCCCCGGTGTAACAGCCTTCTGCTGTTCCTTAAAGAAAACTCTGGCCCGGCTATCAGCAGGCGGAAAAAGGATAGCAGGGACTGCTGGTGCGCGGTAGCGAATCTTCACCTGGGTTTCCGTCTCCACTGCCGGAGCATTTCCGGAAACAAAATGCAGTTGCCCGAGCATCAGGCCGGAACTGTATGTTTCCCTCTCTTCTCCAACTATTACAATGTTGCGGCGGGCATCAATTTGCACTACATAAAGGGGCCGGGGCGCCGTCAATCCCAGCCCCTTACGCTGACCTACCGTATAATTGACAATACCGCTGTGACGGCCCAGCTTGCGGCCTGAAGTGGATACAATGTCGCCGGGCCGGTGTGCTTGCGGGTATTCCCGTTCCAAAAAAGCTCGGTAGTCATTGTCGGGAATGAAGCATATTTCCTGGCTTTCCTTTTTATCCGCCACACGCAGCTTCTTTGACGCAGCAATTTTCCGAACCTGCTGTTTGGTCAATTCGCCTAGTGGAAAAAGGAGAGAGGAGAGCTCTTCCTGACCGAGGATATAAAGCATATAACTCTGGTCCTTCTGTCTGTCTATTCCTTTAAAAAGTCTGTATTGCCCTGATTCAGCATCATATGCAATACGGGCATAGTGACCGGTAGCCAGACAGTTGATCCCCAGAGCTTGTGCCTTACGCCGCAAATAAAAAAACTTTATTGTACGATTACACTCGATACAGGGATTGGGAGTTCTTCCATCCAAATATGCGGTGACGAAATCAGAGACAATGCTCGTATAAAATTCATCCTGCATATTCAGGACATAATGGGGTATATCCAGCATATCTGCCACTCTGCGGGCATCAGAAACAGCATCCAAAGAGCAGCAACCCCTTGCCTCTGTGCCGGCTGCAGTCTCGGCAAGGGGATCAACCCAGAGACGCAGGGTTACGCCTACCACAGCATATCCTTTTTCCTTAAGGAGCAGCGCCGCAACGGAACTATCCACACCGCCGCTCATTGCTACCATTACTTTTTTTTCTTCAGCAAAATTGTTCATCTTAATCCGCCCCGAAAATAGCTTTCCACAAGTATGTCGCTCCGGATAGCAGGGTGCATTTTCACGGCTGCAGTCTCCATTAAAAGATACGAACAGTTACGCCTGCAGGTAGAGAGCCCGCTCCAGCCTGATCCGCTGCAGTGCGCAATACAGATTACTGTTGCGCTGAAGATCGCCGGCCATAAAATAAGAAGCAGCGGCACAACCCTTTCCACAGAGATAGCGGGTCCAGCAGCCGGAGCATTCTTCGCGTTCTTCGGCGGAATGGGCTACCTGCTCTCCTCGGCGCAGATCCAATTTCAATGGTCCGTCCCCCAGACGGCCAAGCAGAAAAACGTCATCTCCCACAAACTGATGACAGGGATACAGCGATCCGTCCGCAGCCACCGCCAGATACTCTCGCCCCGCCCCACAGCCACTCAAGCGCTTATAAAGACAAGGACCATTTTCCAGATCAATCGCAAAATGATAAAAGTGAAAGGGTCGGCCTTCTGCCCGGCGCTGCAGAAACAGATCCACGAGGCGATCATACTCCTGCTCCAGCCGGCTCAGATCCATCCCGCGCAGTGCATAATCTGCATCCTCTGCTGCCACTACTGGTTCAAGGGAGAGGGAGTGGAAACCCAGCTCCAGCAGGTGTTCAATATCACGGCAGAAATCAAGGTTATGGACGGTGTAGGTGCCACGGATATAGTAGTTTTGGTAATTTCTTTTGTGGAGAAATTCTTTGATCCGGGGCAGCGCCTGTTTATAGCTGCCCGTTTCGTCAGCAGTGCGCCGCATGCGGTCATGCACAGCAGGACGGCCATCAAGACTAAGAATGACGCTGATATTTTCATCATTTAGAAACAGGGAAATCTCATCGTCCAGCAACAGGGCATTAGTGGTAAGGGTAAAGGTAAACTCTTTGCCCCTGCGGCAGCCCGCTGCCCGTGCATAGGCGACAACATCCCTGATCAGGGGAAAGTTGAGCAATGGCTCTCCACCGAAAAAGTCAATTTCGCAGTAACGCCCCCGCTCCTGTTCCAGGAGCAGATTCACCGCTTTAAAGGCTACATCCCGGCTCATATAAACATTCTTATCTTCCACGGCCGGATGGGCAAAACAGTAGCGGCACTGTAGATTACAACTTTGGGAAATAAAGAGGCAGAGCGCTTTAAGCTGCCTGCCGGAGCCGCAATCAGGCAGTATGGGCGCAGGGCTGAATAATATTTTCTCCGCCACCAGTGCTTCTATTTCTTCCTGGGCCTGAGCCACAACCGCCGGAGCATAACATCCGGCCAACTGTTCCATGCTGTTTACAGGCGTCATGCCATCCCGCTGCAAACCGATCAGTTCCCAGGCCGGTCTATCCACTTCATGCAGTGAGCCGCTGTTCACATCATAAACCAGTTGTTTGTCCCTGTATTTAAACATATGCAGATCGGCTGTTCCCTTTTTATTCCTTGTTACCACCATCATTTCTCCTCCGGAAAAGTAGTATGAATGCCTCTCAATTAAAAAACAGCCCTGCCGGACTGCTTTGTATTAAGTATTAGACAGACAGACAATAGAACGTGTAAAAAAAAGACTTAATGCCGGTTAGCGGTATTGCTCTTCCTGACGGCAACGCTGGCTGCCCACTGTGCATGATGTCTTGCAGGCCGATTGACAAGAAACCTGGCATTCCCGGCAGCCCCGTTTTTCCAGTTCCTGCAGGTTACCTTTTTTTACAATTTTAATGTGCCGCATCAATTCATCTCTCCCCTTTGTGACCTTGGAATCGCCTTTTTAGAGTCGCTGCTTTATT
>DMPF01000230.1 GCA_003456095.1 Bacillota bacterium | reverse complement strand
ATTTGTTCGGCGCCTGAATACGATAAACAGCGTAGTCCCTCCGGTCTTATGGCTGAATACCTAGGCTTAAACCCACAGCCCACCTTTGCTATTGAAACAGTATGCTCTTCCAGCACTACGGGCATCAGAGTCGGCTATTCTTTGATCAAGTCTGGGTTGCATGACATTGTGCTGGTACTGGGATTCCAAAAAATGTCGGAGATCAGCTCTGCTGATTCTCAGGAAAGAATGGGCCGGGGTGCCGATATTATGTGGGAATCGCCTTTTGGCACGATGATGCCGGCCTACTATGCAATGCATGCGCGGGCCCATTTTAATAAATTCGGCAGCACGGAGCATGATCTTGCCTTAATCAGGATTAAGGCGGCAAAGTATGGTCAGCTCAACGATAAAGCTGTATACCGTAAGAGCCTGGAGTTGGATCAGGTGTTGAGTGCGGAGCCGGTTGCCAGCCCGCTGAAAAGATTTGACTGCTGTGCCAATGCCGACGGGTCATCGTGTATCATCCTAGCCAGTGCCGCGAAAGCAAAAGAGATATCCAAAAAACCTGTTTGGATATTGGGTCTGGGCGCCGCTACCGCGTCACTTACCATGACCGGCAGAGCTGCTCTTGATAGTTTGGACAGTGCCCGGCTGGCTGCCAGGGAGGCTTACGCAATGGCGGGCGTCGGCCCGTCTGATATTGATGTGGCTGAAGTCCACGATTGCTTTACCATTGCTGAACTGATGGCCTATGAAAACCTTGGTTTCGCGGAGCCCGGCAAAGGAGTGGAACTAATCCGGGCCGGTGAAACATACCTGGAAGGGAAAATTCCTGTCAATGTGGACGGCGGCCTGTTGTCTAAAGGACATCCGATTGGCGCCACTGGCGGTTCACAGGTCCGTACCATTGTCCTGCAACTGCGTGGTGAAGCAGGAGCCATGCAGGTTGCGGACCCGGAAATCGGGCTGGTGCATAATATCGGAGGCGTTGGTATTTACGGAAACGTGATCATCTTTGGGAGGTAATAGATAATGGGCTTTGAAAGTTTTGGTCAGATCAGTTTTGCCGCACAAACCAAAGTTGGCGATTTTGTGGATTACCTGAGAAAAGGAGAACTAAGGGGGACAAAATGTCAGGAGTGTGGGCGCATATTTTTTCCACCACGGGCTGATTGTCCCTGGTGCCCCGGAAGCGTTCTGGAGTGGGTAAAGATCGAAGGAACAGGCAAGCTGGTTAGTTTTACACGAGTGCATTACGGGCCTACCGGTTTTGAGAATGATACCCCTTATACGCTCGCGCTGGCTGATTTTAACGGTGTAAAGGTATTCGGTCGCATCACCAAGGAACTGGTAGAGGAGAAGACCAATATTGGTATGGCGCTGAAGGCGGTAGCTGTTACCCTTCCCGGTGGACAGTTAACTTATGAACTTATACCGGCTTAGGGAAGAAGCTTATATTCCCTTGACAGAAACCTATTCGCCCGCTGCCGAAGTTACATATTTTTATGTTCTTAAAAGGGTGAAATTTTAACGAGGGGGAGATGCATCGGATGAAAATATTTAAACCGCTGAATATTTTGGTAGTATTGCAACCCGGTCTTGGTTCGCCGGAAGAGTACTCCGCACTAATTAAAGAGCGTTTTCCGGAAAAAGTAGGAAATGGAGAAGTCCGGATCCGCTTATTACAGGATGGTTCGATCGACGCCGTTCCGGATGATTACCTTGATACACACATCATTGGCACAGGGGTTATCGTGGAAAGAATACCAGAGATGAAAGATCTGCAGTGGGTAATGACGTTCAGCTCCGGTTTCGACCACTGGGAGAAGTGGGGAAAGCTGCCGGCCCATATACCCTTGCTGAACTTGCCCGGAGGTTCCGCCATACCAATTGCTGAATTTGTGATCGGCTTGATGTTGAACCTTGGTAAAAAATATAATCTTATGTGGGATAACCAAAAAGAAAGAAAGTTTGTGCGCATTCGCGGTGAAGAGCTATATGGAAAAACCCTGGGTATTGTCGGCTTGGGCGGCATAGGACGGCAGCTCGCCAAACGGGCCAAGGCTTTTGATATGCTGGTGATTGGGACTGATATTCAAAAGATGGAAATTCCCTTTGTTGATGAAGTGTATCTTAACGATCAAGTTGATGATGTTATCGCCCGCAGCGATTTTTTAGTCCTTGCCTGTCCGGAAACACCTGAGACTTTGGGTATGATGAATGAACGTACGTTTAAGCTGATGAAGAAAACCGCTTATTTGATCAATTGTGCTCGGGGCTCCTTAATCGTAAAAGAGGATTTAATGAAAGCGCTAAGTGAAGGGTGGATTGCCGGCGCCGCAAATGATACGCAGTGGGTAAAAAAGCCGCTGCCCTCCTATCTGCCTTCGGATGATGAGATCTGGGAGGCCAAAGGGTTGCTCATAACTCCACACGTGTCCAGCTGGACGGATCTATATGCCCATAGATTCGGGGGGGTTTTTGTGGAAAATATTGATCGATATCTGAACGGTTTGCCCCTTACGCATGTTATTCCTGGTTTTAAAGGCAATCTAATTTAAAAATTTGGAGCCAAGGAGAAAGGATGCAAATTATTTGGATGTTAGGGAAAGCATAAACATTTTTGAAAGGGCAGCAACAGCTTCCGCAGAGGAGGCGGATCAGTGGAAGAAAGAAAATAATGGTAAGGTTATGGGATTTATGCTCACTGACGTGCCGGAAGAACTATTGCATGCCGCAGGCTTTCTTCCTTTTGCTGTCAACTCTGTCGCAGGAAGGCTGGAATGTGCGGACGCACACCTGCAAGCGTGGGCATGTTCATATTCACGCAATTGTTTAGCAGCGGCTGCACAGGGCAAGCTTTCATTTCTGGATGGTTTGGTTATACCGCACACGTGCGATACTATGCGCATGCTTATGGGTGTATGGGAACAGATCCAGCCCCTTCCCTTTATGAAGAATTATCGTCTGCCGCGGCAGGTAGCCAGGCCCAGCGCAGGGATTTATCTGCATGGAGAACTGCAGCGCCTGAAAGGGGCACTGGAAAATTTTCGGGGTCAGCAAATCAAAGATGATGCTTTGAGGGAAAGCATTGCTCTTTATAACAGTAACAGGAGCCTATTGCGGCATCTTTACCGATTGCATGAAAGCACTCTGTCCCCTCTTAGCAGTAAGGACCTTTTTACCATTATTAAGGCTGCCATGGTGATGCCCAGAGAAAAGGTAAATTTGTTGCTCAAGCAGCTGCTAGCCTGCCTTGAAGAAGGAAACACGGAGAACTGCCGTAGGGGAGATATTCGCCTCTTAATTTCCGGTACATTGCTCGAACCACTGCAACTACTTGATTTTATCAGCGAGAAAGGAGGGATCGTCGTTGCCGATGATCTGCAAAACGGCTCCCGCTACCTTGTAGCTGATGTGGCAGAAAGTGGTGATCCCTTGGAGGCGCTGGCGGAACGCCAGCTGACGCGAATACCTACGGCCCTGTACGAACCACAAAAGCAAAACCGAATGGAATATCTGGCAAATCTGGCACGGGAACAGCGGGCTGACGGCGTGCTATTCGTGCACCTCAAGTTCTGTGAGCCCGAAAATTATGACTATTATGATAACGTGAAGGCCATGGAGAAAGCCGGGATCCCTGCTATGGCGGTAGAGAGCTCTTTTGGCGGAGTTCATACCGGTCAACTGCAGACAAGGGTGCATGCTTTCATGGAAATGTTGGGGGGTGAGGGAACTGACTGAAATAATACCCTGGCAGACGGCAAATTTGATGAAAAGGTTAATGGCCGATTATTACAAGCAGGGTGCTGAAGCGAAAGAAAAGGGTATTCCGGTAGCATGGGTCACTGCGGTATTCCCAGTGGAGATAATTTATGCTGCCGGCATGTTCCCCTTTTATCCTGAAAATTTTGGCGCAGTTGCCGCTGCCCGTAAGATGGCCCACACGCTCTCCAGTGTAGCGGAGGCAAAAGGTTATGCCCATGATCTATGTGCATATGCCCGCTGCGGGTTGGGCGATGCCCACAGTAAAGAGCATCCGCTTGGGGAGATTGTCAGGCCCGACCTGCTGCTCTGCTGCAATACGCAGTGCGGCAGTTTATCTAAGTGGTTTGAGGTAGCAGGACGTTTTTACCAGGCGCCGTACTTCCTCCTCGATGCGCCGCAAGTTGGCATGGAACCGGAAGCACTCTGCAAACAGTACTTTACGGCTCAATTGCAGGAATTGATTGCGTTTTTGGAGGGCTATACCGGTAATAAATTCGATTATGACCGCCTAAGGGAGGTAATAGGCTATGCTAACGAAGCCTGCCGCCTCTGGAATGAAATCCTGGAAGCGGCGGCCTTAAAGCCGGCTCCGTTTGGATTTTTTGATGCCTGTTATCATATGGCTCCCATTGTAACAATGCGTGGCACGCCGCAGGCAGTTGAATATTATCGTACACTGCAGCATGAGTTGGAAGACCGGATAGCCAAAAATATATTTGCCATCAAAGATGAACGCTATAAGCTTTATTTCGACCATATCCCACTCTGGCCAAAGCTGCGTTGGTTTTCTGAACTTTGCGCTTCGCATAATGCACTGGTAGTTGTTTCGCAGTACACCCACTCTTGGGCTTATCAATTCGACCTGGATCAGCCGCTGGAAAGTCTGGCGGAGAATTACACTGAAGAATTTGTTAACCGTGTTTTCGATTACCGAGCGCAGCGAATGTTAAAACTGATGCGGCAGTACGATGTTTCGGGGTTTATCTTGTTCTCCAATCGAAGCTGCAAGCCCAATGCTTTTGGTCTTTATGATACGAAAAATTTCTTAAGTAACAAAACTGGGTTGCCGGGGGTGGTTTTTGAGGCGGATATGTCGGATTTACGTTTTTTTTCAGAAGCGCAAGTGTTGGCCAAGCTGGAACCTTTCTTTGAACAAATTGAATCCAATCAGCGGCGCGGCGGGTATGCATCCATATAATTTTTATTAAGCAGGAGGTTTTTACTGATGAATTTTGCTTCCTATGGTATTGTTAATGCACAGAAATACCCCGACAAGGAGTTCCTGGCGGAACTCACCCCTTCCCGGAATTTAAGACGCTGCCTGACCTGGAAAGAATTTAACAGCGAAACAAACAAAATCGCTAACTACTTGCAGCAAAAATTAGGGGTGCAGAAGGGCGATTTTGTCCTTCATCTGCAGATGAACAGCCTCGAATGGGTAACCACCTTCCATGCGATTCTGCGTATTGGCGCTGTGGCTGTGCCTTTAAACTTTCGTTTTGCCTCTGCGGATATTAAGTACGCCGCGGATGCCTGCAGCCCCAAGGTAATGATCCTGGGGGACGGTTTTCTCGCCAAGGTCCAGCCGATACAGCAGGAAATAGGAATAACGTCATATATTTGTATCGGCGAAAATGTTCCGGAAGGGATGATCTCTTATCAGCACGTAATTGACAATTCTTCCGCGGCGGATATTCTGGTAGCTGTTGACGGCGACGATCCAGCCGAGTTAATGTTTACTTCCGGCACAACGGGACCACCCAAGCCGGTATGCCAAACACATAACACCCTTTATCAGATCGGTATCGGCAATGCCCTTACTTATTGCGGCGGGCACGAAACGGTTTATCTGGCTCCCCACCCTTTTTACCACAGCGGCAGTTTTTTCCTTTCTTTTCCATGCTACCTGGCCGGAGGAAAGATTGTTATTTTGCTGGAGCTTTCCGATCCAAAATATATGCTTGATGCCATTTGTGCAGAAAAGGTAAACAACGGCTGGGTTACTGTCCCCACCATGTCTGACACGGTAAATGCCGTTAAAAAAGGTGTTATTGACTTAAGTAATTATGATCTTTCCCATGTAACGGGCAGTATTGTCATCGGTGCCCAGCCTGTACCTTATGTGCTTTTCCAGGATATGAAGCAGTTGCTTCCG
This sequence comes from Bacillota bacterium, assembly GCA_003456095.1. Classification (GTDB taxonomy): domain Bacteria; phylum Bacillota; class Dethiobacteria; order DTU022; family UBA8154; genus UBA8154. The sequence goes on along the minus strand of DMPF01000230.1, from coordinate 70 downwards.
TTTAAGACCGGTAATATCTATGGCATTACGGAAGGCGGCGGCGGAGGGACATTAAATCTTTATGACGGAG
>DMPF01000154.1 GCA_003456095.1 Bacillota bacterium | reverse complement strand
CCGACAATGGTTTTAGCCCGGCCAGGGAGATTGTTGGAGACGATACAGACAGCAAATCCTGCATCTTTTACTTTTTTAAGCCAGAGTACCGCTTCCGGGCAATTTACGTCTTCATCCCAGGGCACGAGTGTATTGTCCAGGTCGACAATTATACCCTTAATTCCTTCTTTTTTCAGGTTTTCCAGATTAATCTGCTGCACACTGTTTACATAAAGTCTTGGGCATAAAAGGCGCATTATCCAACCATCTCCTAGTCCAGCATTTTAACTTTTACCTGAATTCTCTCTTATTTTATTCTTGGACTACCAGGGTTATCCGGAATAAAAAATCAAGCAGGCACGGCTTGTCCATGCAATAACATGAAATAAATATTTAGCATATTCGACAAGCACTGACGTATTTCCTTTTCTGGAGAAGGAATTAAGTAAGGGTTTGACTGCATCTTTCCGGCTGCTTTTCGTGCCGGTGGCTGATTTTGTAGCCGTCCGAAGCGAATTCACCGGCAATCTTAATCATAACTTTCTTTTCAATACGGGATACATAAGAATGGGAAATACTCAGCTCTCCCGCAACCTCCCGCTGCGTATGCCGCTTGCCCTTGAATCCGTAGCGCATCAGCAGGACTTTACGTTCCCGCGGTTTGAGTCTGGCAATCACCCGCTGAAGTTTTTCCTCCAGGATAATTGATTCGACCGCATCTAACACCACATCAGGATTACTGCCAAGTATATCCTCAAGGGTAATCTCGTTGCCGTCCATGTCAACACCAATGGGATCTTGCAGGGAGATATCCTGCCTGTTTTTCTTTCTTGCCCGGATATGCATTAGAATCTCATTTTCCACACATTTGGCGGCATAAGTTGCGAGGCGGGTGCCCCGGCCTGTATCGAAGGTCTTGATTGCCTTAATGCGGAGGTTATGCTCGATTAATATTTTTTCGGCATACTGATCACCCTTTATCAACAGCTCCAGATATCTGCTTTCTTCAGCGCTACTCAGCGGTTGGGGAAAATATTCGCTGGTAATGTAAGAAACGAGGAGCATCACTCCCCGCAACGTCGCGGCCGCAGCTGCCAGCAAAGCAAACATCCCTATTAACCCCACCTTTGCCTGGAATCACTTTATAATTATATGGAGTTTAAGGGATTTTTGTGCGTGTCCAATCTAAAAATTCGCCAGTTCGCTCTTAAGATCAACTGCCGGGGGCGATCTCTATTTTAATTGTTTTTTGCCGGTTTATTAGATAAAGGTATGTTTCTTTAACAGGCTCACCGCGGATTTGTGCCACGGCATGGGCATAATAATGGATCTGCCGGCCGTAACGGGCCTGCATAAGCACGGCATCGCCGCTTTCACTGAATTTGTAATCAACTAAAACCAGCCCGCCTTCCTCCCGGAAGAGACAGTCGATCACTCCCTGGATAAAAACTTGCTCCTCCTCTCCCTGCCAGTCCGTATAAAGCTGTGTGGCCGGCATTGTCATGGTAAAAGGGAGCTCGCGCCAGACCGGCTGCGCTGCAAGAAGGCGCTGCCCCAATGGTTCCTGGAAAAAAGCAGACACCAAGCCGGGATCCACCATCTCTCGCTCCTGCAGTGTCAGCTGCTGCCGCTCTACCATCTCCGCAAGCTGCTGTGTTATGCCGGCTTTATCGAGCGGCTGTCGCAGGTCGAGAAAGCGCATGACCAGATGATATGCAGTCCCCCGCACGGCAGCGGGCGGGCCTGTCTCCAAAAGGCGGGGGCGTGCGCTTTCCGCCGGAAATTCAGCCGCAAGCCATAATGGCTTGTCTCCGTCCTGACCATCAAATCCGGATGTCTGCAGCCTCTGCAGGGTAGTTACGGAAAGTTTGGCAAAACTGCGGGTCGCTGCGGGATAGGCATAACGCCAACCCAGCCGCCGGGCAATTTCTTTCTCCCATATTGCCAGGACAGGGACCGGCTTTAAATCTTTGAGCCCGGCCAACTGTTCCGCAGTGCTGGCAGCCGCAACATCCGCCACACCAGCCTGCGCTCCACGCAAGGACGCTGCCGTAAAGATCTCCACTTTCCAGTCTGACGGCTTTTCCGAATCCGAAAAGATCTTGATTCGCTCCGGCTGCCGGGCCATCTTCCGCAGCAATCCGGCCTGGGGGTGGCGCAACAGAGCCGGACCCAACCATTCCATCACACTGCGGGCCTGCATGCGTTCGGATACAGGCAGAAGCAAGTTTTGCTGCCGCGCCTGCTCTTCCCAACTGCGCACTTTTGCCCCGATATCCCGCAGGGCGGCCATGAGGACCAATTTCTGCCCGGCTCTGGTCAAAGCTACGTAAAGGATACGCATTTCCTCCGCCAGCAATTCCAGCTGCAGGCGCCGCTTTACCGCCAGCCATGGCAAAGTGGGGTAGATAAGGCGAAGCTCCATATCATGATACTTTGGGCCGAAACCAAGTTCCTTGTGCAGTAGAAAGTCTCTTCCCAGATCCTGCATGTTAAACTGTCTGGCAAGACCGGCAACAAACACAACGGGAAATTCTAATCCTTTACTTTTATGCACTGTGAGCAGACGCACTACATCCTCCTGCTCTCCCAGGGCCCGTGCTGTTCCAAGATCGCTGCCACGTTCCCGCAGCCGCTGCACAAAGGAGAGAAAACGGGAGAGACCTCGGAACGATGTGGCCTCGTACTGCTTCGCCCGATCGTGTAAGGCCCGCAAATTGGCTTGCCGCTGCCGGCCCCCCGGCATCCCCCCAACCAGATCATAATAGCCGCTATCTGTATAGATTTCCCAGATCAAGGATCCCAGAGATTCCTGTCGTGCTGTTTCCTGCCAGCGGTATAACTGATCCATGAACGATTGGAGCTTTTCCCAGAGGGGCCGGAGCTCTGCCTCTTCCCCGCCTGCCGCAGCCAAAAAAGTCTTGATTGCTTCGTAAAACGGAACCTTTGCCGTGGCGATGCGCAATCTCGCCAACTGCTCCCCGCGTAGACCCATCAGGGGCGAACGCAGCACAGCTGCCAGAGGAATATCCTGGTACGGATTATCGATAACCTGCAACAGCGAAAGCATTACCTCCACCTCCGTGGCGGCAAAGTAACCGGTGGAAAGTTCGGCATATGCAGGAATCCCGCTGCGCTGCAGCTCTTCCAGAATGGCCGGAGCATAGTTTCTGTTGGAGCGCAACAGGATTACAATGTCACGGTAAGCAGGGGGCCTGTATGTGTCGGTTTTTTTGTCATAAATCAACAGGGGTTCTCCGCTTTGCTCCCCCCTCATCTCCCTGATGCGGCGGGCAATTACTTTACCTTCCAGCGCAGCGGCATCCCATTCCTCATCAGCAAGCATTGGATCACCATCAGCCGCGGCATCGAATTTTTCTTCCGCGGGCTCATCCTGATTTTCGGCTGCAGGCTCAGCATCGGCGCCGCTTTCTTCGCCGGCAGGTTGGTAAGGATCGGCATGGGTGAGCAGCAGCAGCTCCAACCCATACTGCCCGCCCGTTTCTGCCAGCGGGGGAAAAAACGCGGCGCCGCGCAGTGCTGCATCTTCATCATAAGTAATCTCCCCCACCTTTTCATCCATAATCTGCCGAAAAAGATAATTTACCCCATCAATTATCTCCATGCGGCTGCGGAAATTATGTGTCAGGGAGATAGTTTCGCCATTTTTGTTAAGGTTGCTTGATTTGAAAAGGCTGGTTTTATTGATGAACAGCTCCGGTTCAGCCAGACGGAAACGGTAGATACTCTGTTTTACGTCCCCCACCATGAACATATTTCCCGGTTCATCTCTGGACACAAGGGTAATAATGGCTTCCTGCAGCTGGTTGATATCCTGGTATTCGTCAACCAGCACCGCGGCAAAGTGTTCACGATAGGAGAGTGCCGCCGCTGAAGGCAAAGGCCTGCCGGCAGGAGAATTGGGATGGCGCAAAATTTGCAAGGCATAGTGCTCCAGATCATTGAAATCAGCCATTCCCCGTTCAAGTTTTAAGGCTTGGTAGCGTTTATGAAAATCGCAGACAATTTGCACCAGCACCTGCAGCATGGGTGTAATGCGGTGCAGCTCCGCCTCCTGTTCTTTCGGAGAACGGGAAAAAAGCTGCTCGCGCAAGCGGGCCAATTCCTTTTTACAGCGGTTGCGCAGCTCCGTTGCACGTTTTTGCAAAGCAGGGTCAAAACCATCCCCACGGCATGGTTTCAACGAAGCAAACGATATCTCCTGTACGGCACAGGACAAATCTTCCCAAGAGCCATAAGAAGCATCCAGGGCTTTTTGCGTCAGCGCCAGTTCATCGGCAAGATTCTCCCGGTATGGAACAGGGCCTCCCGGCTGTCCGCTTGTTTCCCAGGCCAGCAGCAACAGGTCAATCATTTTTTTCAGGTCCTGCCGGCAATCTTCTTGAAGGATCCCCAGCCAATACTGAAAAGCTTCAGCGTCATCCCCGGCAAAAGCCGCGACCTTCTTCTCCAACCACCTTTCCGGATCAGGATGGCTCCAGGCAAAATAATAAAGCTTGATGATTAAATCCTGCAGCGGGCGGTCGCCGCGTACGCTGCTGCGGCTCTCTGCCAGACGGTAAAAAGGGCTGTGCAGTTCATGTTCGGCATAATAATCCTCTAAAAGTTCTTCCAGGAGATCCTGCTGTAACAAAAGGGATTCCTCTTCGTCCATGAGGCGGAAAGACGGATCAAGGCCGATGCGATGATAATGCTCGCGGATCACCTCCAGGCAAAAGGAGTGAACAGTGCTGATCCTGGCCTTGTTCAGCAGCAGCAGCTGCCGCCTGATATGGGAAGAGCTCGGATTTTTGCCCAGTTCCGCCGAAAGCAGCGCAGCCAGGCGCTTTTTCATCTCCGCAGCTGCCGCATTGGTAAATGTCATGACTAAAAGTCTGTCCACATCCAGCGGCTCTGCTGTGTCGCCAATTCGTTCCATTAACCGCTTTACCAGCACCATGGTTTTTCCTGTACCCGCGCCTGCGCTTACAAGAATATGCCGTCCGTCCCTTTGAATTGCTTTGCACTGCGCTTCGGTCCACTGCGTTTCGCGCAGCGGCTGGGCTGAGCTTTCCATGATCATTCAACATCGATCCTCAATTTTTATTGGGGCGAAAAATATTTCGCCCCTACAGTTTTTCCGGCACCTTGGCAAGGCGGCGATAGCGATTTTCGTCCAACAGTAAGTCAAACTGGCATACAGCTTTATAAAGGCAGTAGGTACACGCTTTTTTGTGACCGATATGGCAGGGGCTGATCTCCAGACGGCCTTGCAGTATCCTTCCAGCTGCATCTGATGCAATGGTGCGCACATGACGGCACAACTCCGCGAAATTTGAAGCCGTCTGCAGAGATTTAGCAATGCCGTACAGGTTACCTTGTTTATTGATCGCTGCCGGAACTACCGGGGAATAGCCGGATTGCAACTCCTTATCCATGAGCCTTACCACGGCAGGGTCTGCCAACAATATGCCGGCAAGTTTAAAGCGCTTAAGCATCTCTGTCTGCAGCGTTTGCGGTGTCAAGGGGCCGCTGCTGCTGATCAGGGGATCATGCACACGAAAATAAAATACACCTGCCGGTAATGCCGTTTCCCCCAACCATTCCCGGGCACAAGAAAGAACCGCCTCCAGGTAAAGAATAAGTTGCAGGGAAAGACCGTGATAAAATTCCACCAAGTCGAGACTTGTGTTGCCCGACTTATAATCGATAATGCGCAGATAAAGACGGCCATCTTCAGTCCTGGCCTGATCCAAACGGTCAATACGGCCAACCAAATCCACTGTGGACCCGTCCGTCAATTGCAGACGCAAAGGGGGTAATCCGCGTCCACCTTTTTCTTCGAATGCCAGCTCGGCCGCAATAGGTTTAAATTCACTGCGACGGTCATGTTCAGCAAGAATCAGTGCGGCACGTCCCACCGTTTCTTCCATTTTTTTTGCCAGATGCAGGTAGCGGCGCGAACTGAGCATAATCTCTTGTTGCAGGCGCGGCAGCAGTTTCGACACTTCAGCGGAAACGAGCTTGAGCAGCTCATCTTTTTCCCAATCGCCCCAGTGCTTCTCATGTTCTTGCAGGGAGCTAGTTACATTGCGCAGGGCTGCATGAAAAAAACGGCCAGTATCCGGAGTCTCCAAACCGTAGAGCAGACGCTGCCGCAGGCGCAGGCCGTATGCGGCAAAATGGGCAAAAGGACAGCTGCAAAAACGTTCAAGCCGGGTTGCTCCTGTCTGCAGGGCTTGGCCATATAGCTCCCGGCTGGTCCGGGGAGTAAGGGGATCTTCCCTGTTATAATAAAAAAGCCCTCCCAGAAGGCGCTTCGCCTCCTCCTTCTCCCCACCGCCATTTGCATACCAGTTGTAAACCTCCCACCACAGGGAATGCAGGGGTTCACCCCTCTTCCATCGTCCCAGTTGGACAATCAGGATCGAGAGGGTTTGGCGGGGATGGAAGATAAAAGGAAGTAAAGAATCCTCCGGTTCTTGCGGTTCGGCTGTTTGCCGCCGTACCACCAGCGCCGGAAACAGCTCCTGCAGGCGGTTGATCAGTATGGAAGGCAAGAGGGCTTTCCCTTCCGTATCGGCAAGGGCATAGCTGACCCAAAGCATATCACTTGCCCGGGTAAGGGATAAATAAATCAGAAATTCTTCGTCCAGCAATCTACGCCACGGACCGGGAGAGAGGTGAAAGCCCTGCGCCTCCATGATCTCCAGTTCTGCTTCTGTAAAAATTACCTCTCCGCCTGGCCGGGACGGTAATACACCCTCATTAACCCCTAACAGGAAAAGGGCACGCAGATTTCCAATCCTTGTCCGCTCCAGATTTCCCACAATCACCTGATCCAATGATGGTGGCGCCATCCCCAAACGCAACGCGCTTAATCCCGTATCGATCAGACGGGCAAAAAAGACGGCGGAAACTTCCTCCTCGCCGATTATCTCTGTTAGCTGCTCCAGCAAGGAGATAATCCCCCGGTAGACCTGTTCCTGCTCACGGGATTTATCCGGGTCACCTTCGGCAAGAGCCTGCTTTGTCGCAAGCTCCAACTGCTTTATAACGGAAACCGACTGCAAAAGATTGTAAAGAGCCAATACCCGGTCCTTTACCCGGGGAGAAGCTTTAAATTTTTCCTGGAAAGATAAAAGGGGTGAGCTAAAGCTTCGCCTTGCCTGATCTATCTCCTCCAGGAAATCCAAATCAGCTTGTGACAGGCTTTCTTGGAGTTCTTCTTCAAGTTCAAGGGTATCTCGATAGATAAAATGCCAGCGATTTTCCGGCTGCCAGGCGGCGCCTTTAATGCCGAAGGCCAAGACATAGTTTTCCAACCGTGATACCTGATCGCGCCAATAACGGCGCTGCGCTGCGTCTGACGCAAGAGGAAAAAGGTAACTGCTTTTAATACAGCGAAAAACCGCGTCCGCCCGCCAATTCCCATTGACCACTTCCAGCGCAGAGCGGATAAATTCCACCAGAGGATGATGCAGGATTGTGCGTTTTTGATCCAGAAAAAAGGGAATGCCGCAACTTTTAA
>DMPF01000193.1 GCA_003456095.1 Bacillota bacterium | reverse complement strand
CTACGGCAGTGGTACTAAGGACGCAGCTTACATCCAATTCCTTTAAGGCCGCCATATTGGCCCGATAATTTATGCGATGGGGAGGCAGATGGTGATCTTTTCCATGACGCGCCAGAAAGACTATCGTCTTTCCTTGATAGTCACCGAGTTGAAGCGGCACAATTCCGTATTTGGTATTAATATTCAACTCCTGCAAGTTGTCAAGCAGGTGAGGATGATAAAAGCCGGTTCCACCAATAATGGCATAAGGCGCTTTCATGAATGTTTCCCGGCCAGCCCGGGAACACCTCCTCTTTTATTCTACAGTTCCCAGCTTTCCATGTATTTCTTTTGTGCAGCATTCAACTGATCAATCTTAAGTCCCAGACCTTTTAGTTTTAACCAGGCAATATGACGGTCCAGCTCTGCCGGCAGGACGGTTACCTTTTTCTCCAGTGTTCCCTTATTATTGAGAAGATATTGAAGGGACAACACCTGTAGACCAAAAGACATATCCATTATCTCCGTCGGGTGTCCATCGGCAGCCGCCAGGTTAACCAGACGTCCTTCACTTAATAGATAAATTCTCTTGTTACCATTTGAAACATATTCATCCACATTTGCCCGAACCCGCCGCGGTCCTTCAGCAACGTCGTTCAAGTATTTTTTATCGATCTCCACATCAAAATGCCCCGCATTGGCCAGGATGGCACGGTCTTTCATCACAGCAAAATGATCTCCGCCAATTACTCCATTGCATCCTGTGGCCGTTACAAAAATATCTCCTGCTTCAGCAGCAGCAAGCAAGGGGATTACCTGGTAACCATCCATGTGGGCTTCCAGTGCTTTAACTGGGTCTACCTCGCAGACAGTTACCCGGCCTCCCATTCCACTGGCCCGCATTGCTATGCCTTTGCCGCACCAGCCGTAACCGATCACAACCACATTTTTGCCTGCAACTACTAGATTGGTAGCCCGTATGATCCCATCCCAAACCGATTGTCCAGTACCATAACGGTTGTCAAAAAGGTATTTGCATCGGGCATCGTTAACGGCTATTACAGGAAAAGCAAGCAGATTTTCTTTTTCCATAGCCCGTAAACGAATCAATCCGGTAGTTGTCTCTTCCGCCCCACCGTAAACCTGGGGTAGCTGATCGGGAAAACTTTTATGCAATAGGGAAATCAGGTCTCCGCCGTCATCTATAATCAATTGTGGGGCTGTGGCAGCGGTTCTATAAAGATGCTCATGATATTCTTCCGGCGCAGCATTGTGCCAGGCAAATACATGAACTCCCTTTTTAAATAGGGCGGCAGCGATATCGTCCTGCGTGGAAAGAGGATTGCTACCCGTAATAGTTACCTCAGCGCCTGCCTCTTTCAGCACCAGGACCATATAAGCAGTTTTCGCTTCAAGATGAAGGCATATGGCAATTCTAAGGCCGAAAAAAGGTCTACTGTGGGAGAAATCTTCTTTTAGCTCATTTAATACGGGCATATGTTCTTTTACCCAATTAATTTTTTTCATCCCAGCATCAGCCAGATTACTGTTGCGGATAATAGACATCTCCACAGATTCATTCCTTCCTTATTTGAAAATTAACCAAAAATACGGTTATCCTAACTAATATTTCGCTTACCGCTAAAAATATCCTGCAATATAAATGCCCCCGGAGCAAGAAACCGGGAGCCTTTGGTTAAATGGTTGGCGAAGCCTGCATTCAAGTAAAAACTGGTTTTGTTTTTTTGCAACCGAAACTTTTTAATTGAGCTACGGACAATTGACAGCGGTTACCTGTCAGCGCTCAGGCCACTGTGCCTAAATAATGCCATTTTGCGCGGTGGTTACCACTTTAAAGCTTGCTTTAACCCGAAACCGAAGAAAGTTTTCCGGTTCAAGGTGGATGAACTGTTAGGTTCACTGTACCTGAGCAAGCCTTTACTGAAAAGAATGAATAATGAAAATTAAATGCAGATACATATTAAACACATGGTTTTTGAGCAATTTGCGATGTTCGCGGATGGCGAGAATTCCCGGTCGGCAGGAATAGCGGCTATCGTAAAATGCCATAGCCGACGCTACCGGCGTACGGATAAAGGAGCTGCCCATCACCTCGGAAAAGATTCCGCGTGCCCTGAAGGAAAAATAGAGCGGCAGATACAGCGCATAATTTCGCAGGTGGTTTGTTCTATATTTTCCGCTGCCTTCGCCATTGCCTCCTTCAAGGAGATGGGGGAGTTGGTAATGGAGAAGTAGGCGGTGATCCCCTCCCGGTGCAATACTTCCGCATCCGGCGTAACACTGCCGGCCAAGGCAATCACCGGGACACCGAAACTGCGGGCTCTGCGGGCCACTCCGACAGGAACCTTGCCAAAAACGGACTGGCTGTCCAGTCGTCCTTCGCCGGTAAAGACCAGGTCACAGGCAGCCAGCTCCTTTTCCAACTCCACCAATTCCATAACAAGGTCGATACCCGGGGTCAGTTGCCCGCGCAAAAAGGCGATGAGGCCGGCTCCCATGCCTCCTGCCGCTCCGGCGCCGGCTTGTGTTTCCACATCCATCCCTAGGTCCCTCTTCACAATGCGGGCAAAATGCTTTAAAGCAGCGTCCAGCGTGCGTACCATTTCCCCGTCCGCACCTTTTTGCGGACCGTAGACAGATGCAGCTCCCTGGGGGCCGGTTAAGGGATTGTCCACATCGCAGGCAACAAGGATGGCAAGAGCTTGCTGCGCTAGGGCGGGGTGCAGGCCGCTGCTGTCGATTTTAGCCAGACGCACCAGTTCGCCGCCGCCAATGGCGAGGTTTTTCCCCTGTGCATCGAGGAATTTTACTCCCAGGGCCTGGGCCATACCCATACCCCCGTCGTTGGTGGCGCTTCCCCCGATACCGATGATCAATTTGGTGCAGCCGCGGTGCAGGGCTGCCCGAATCAGCTCACCGGTGCCGTAAGTCGTGGTAAGCAGGGGGTTGCGCCTGCCTGCAGGTACCAAGGTCAGGCCGGAGGCGGCGGCCATTTCAATTACGCCTGTCTTCCCGTCCCCCAATACGCCCCAGCAGGCATCCACCGCCTCGCCCAGTGGTCCCGTAACCCGTTCATACAGAAGCTCTCCCCCCGTTGCCCCCACCAGGACATTCACCAACCCTTCGCCACCGTCGGAAAGGGGTTTTTTTACCGTTTCCACCGTGGTTTGTTTGCGGCTCGAGATCACTTCCCGATCCGCCTCCTGATCATGATCCCGGTGCTGATCTTGCCGGCCCAGGGCACACTTGATACCCCTCGCCATGCTTTCCGCCACTTGGGAGGCGGAGAGGCTGCCTTTAAATGAATCGGGAGCAAGAACGATACGCATAACCAGCACACCTCTTTTCTTGCGCGTTTCTCGCACAGCTGGATGACGATAACTATTCTCGCCCTTTTTGTGTTTCTCCTGCCACTGTCTGAAATGGGGAGAAAGATTAAACACATTATTCCACGGGCTGCCATACGAATCACAATGAAGATGTACTATAACCCGAATTTTACAGTTTAAAAGCTGAAATATGCTGTCCTGCCAATTATATTCCCAAACCAGACGAGAAAGCTGGCAAGCAGCGCAATTTCGCTGGCTTCGCTGTAGGGCGATATGGATTTCACTAATTATCCCGCCAGTCCATAAAACAAAAATTATTTTAGCCAACAGTAAAAAATAAACTGTTCCCCTACATATTTTTTTACAAATATATGAAGGCTGCAAACCATTTTTTTGTGCGGGTTGCGGCCTGTTTTTACTCTCTTTTGCTGTTAAAGTCATGGTTTTACACTGTTTTACTTTGCCCAAAAAATAAGGTTCCAGGATTTGCTTATCCCCGGAACCACTGTTACATTGGTGCGAGAGAAGGGATTTGAACCCCCACGGGCTTGCACCCACTAGGTCCTGAACCTAGCGCGTCTGCCATTCCGCCACTCTCGCAGAAATATTGGTGAGCCATCCAGGACTCGAACCTGGGACACCCTGA
>DMPF01000189.1 GCA_003456095.1 Bacillota bacterium | reverse complement strand
CCATTGTCCTGGAGATGCCCATGAACAAGATTCGTGTTACCGTGCCGGCCGTGGGCGGCGGTTTCGGCGGCAAAGGGGAAGCCAGTTCCGCCGATTTTTGTGCTGCCCTCCTTTCGCGCAAGATTGGCAGGCCGGTGCGGGTGACCTTTGAGCGCAACGAGGTCTTTGCCACAAATAAAGGCCGCCATCCCTGTCATATGAAAATGAAGATCGGCCTGGACAAGGACGGCTATATCCAGGCTGTGGATTTTGACAATACCCTGGACGGCGGCGCCTATGCCGGTTGGGGCATGGTGGTGATGTTCTATACCGCTTCCATGATCCACCTGCCTTACAAGGTTCCCAACGCCCGCGCCTGTGTGCGCAGGGTTTACACGAACAAGCCCACCTGCGGCGCCATGCGCGGCCTCGGCGGCATACAGCCCCGTTTTGCCATGGAGTGTTTGCTTGACGAGATGGCGGAAATGGTCGGCATCAGCCCGTACGAGCTGAAGATGAAAAACGCCATTGAATCGGGTTATCGCAGTGTCAGCAACCTCTATGTCCCCCATACCGAATACAAAAAATGCCTACAGACTGCCGTGGAGAAATCCGGCTACCTAAAAAAACATGGCAAACTGCCTTTTGGCAAAGGTATCGGCATGGCCGGCGGTTACTATATTTCCGGTACCGCTTACACCCTCTACCAGGCTTACAAACCTCATACCACAGTGCTAATCCGCGTGGACACGGAGGGTGGCGTGACCCTGCACTGCGCTGCTGCCGATATCGGCCAGGGCTGCAATACGGTAATGGCCCAGATGGCCGCCGAAGCATTGGGCGTTCACTATGAAGATGTCCACGTGGTCTCCGGCGACACGGAACTGGGTACTTTTGACTTGGGTAGTTTCGCCAGCCGCCTGACCTATGCCTCCGGTGCCGCCATCCTGGAAGCGGCCGCGGAAATCAACCAAAAATTGAAAGAAGTGGCCGCGGGCATGTTGGGCTGCCGCGCCGATCAGATGGAAATTAAAGATCGCCGCTTCTATTCCATATTTGAACCAAGGAAAGCCATTGACTGGGAAAAAGTTGTGGATGTGTATACAAACACCGTAGGCACCCTCACCGGCATCGGTCACTTTTCACCGCCGCGCCTAAAGGGGATTGACTTGAGCCGCGGCGTGCGTGTCCAGGGCGCCAATATTGGCCATTCGCCCACTTTTGGCTTCAGTTGTCAGATCTGGGAGGTGGATGTTGACTTGGAAACAGGCAAAATTCGTGCGGAAAGGGTAACGGAAGCGGGGGACTGCGGCCAGGCGGTCAATCCCATGAGCGTGGCCGGGCAGGTGGAAGGCTCGATTCTGTTTGCCATGGGGCAGGCCCTTTATGAAGAAATGAAACTGGACGCCGATGGGCGTATGCTTAATGCCTCGCTGCATGATTACAAGGTACCAACAGCGATGGAGCTTCCCGAAATTAATACCACCATTGTTGACAGCTACGATCCCACCGCTCCCTTTGGCGTCAAGGAATCGGGTGAAGGCCCCGTGCAGCCCACCATTCCCGCCATTGTCAATGCCGTGTATGACGCTATCGGGGTGAGATTTACGGAACTGCCCATCACCCCTGAAAAAGTGCTCAAGGCTTTGAAGGAAAAAAAGGGCGTAACCGCATAAGGATACTGGCTGTTGACTGAAAGCGGTGGCAAAGAGTTAGCGGCAGGAGGCTGGTAATTTTGAATTTTATGTTAAAAGACGGGAAACATTACATTATTAACGGTTCAAAATGCTTCATCACCAACGCAAGTTATGCTGAATATCATACCGTCTTTGCCAATGTTGTGGATGGAAGCGGCGAGAAGAGACCCTCTGTTTTTATGCTGGAATCAGCATTAAAAAGATTGGAGACATATTATCATGAAATCTTTGCCATTATATCCCGGACACACAAACCCGCTATTAATAAAAACGGTTCGGCCCTTGCCGCGCAAGGTTGCCATCATCGGAGCGGGAACAATCGGTCCTGATATCGGTTATTATTTTAAGACATCCTTGCCCCAGAGCCCCCTTGTGTTGGTGGATATTGACGAGAAGCAGCTGAAGCGAGCCCAAGAGCGCTTAAACGGTTACGTGCAAAAATCCCTTGATAAAAAGAAGATGAAGCCGGAAGTGGCCAGGGTCGTAACGGAAAATATTATTTACACCACAAACTATTCCGACATCAAAGATGCGGATCTGGTAATTGAAGCGGCTACGGAAAACCTGGAGATTAAAAGAAAAATTATGGCCATGGTCGAAGACCTGGTCAGCGAAGAGACCATCATTGCCTCCAATACCAGTTCAATCCCGGCAGCGAGGGTTTTCAGCGAGGCCAGGCTGCCCTCCAGGACTACAATCACCCATTTTTTTGCGCCGGCTTGGCGTAACCCCGCGGTGGAAGTTATTGTCTGGAACGGCGTAAGCCGCGGCATTGTTGACTACCTGCGCTGGATGTTTTGTATGACCGGCAAGGTCCCCTTCGTTTCTGCGGATAAACTCTGTTTTATCCTGAACCGTGTGTTTGAAAACTGGTGTAACGATGCCGTCATGCTGCTTAGCGATCAAATTACTGCCCCGATGGTTGATTATGTCTCCCAGGAATTTGTCGCGGCAGGTCCTTTCTTTGTCTTGAATCTAACCAACGGAAATTCAATCATTGCCAAAACAAACATACAAAAAGCGCTTGAAGAGGGCGACCACTATCGTCCGGCACACCTCCTAAGCTCTGTGAACACATGGGTTACCTTGAGGCCGGGCGAGAAACTGAAGATTGAGCCTGAAACGGCTGCAGTCATCTCCAACCGTCTTTTGGGTGTCCTTTTCTCCCAGTCCTTCGATATTATAAACAAAAACATCGGGACCCTGGAGGACCTCAACCTAGTAATGTGATTCCTAA
>DMPF01000165.1 GCA_003456095.1 Bacillota bacterium | reverse complement strand
TCGTCAATTTTTTTCCAATTAAAAAACGGAAGGATTCATCCCTGCGTGCCTGTGGCGCTGATTATGCCCGTTTCTGAAAAGGACAGCGCCGGGCTGGTCACCAGGCGCTGTCCTAATCGGAGCGGATTGTTGGCTTATGAATTCAACTGATAATTATACCGCCGTTTTTCCGGGCATGATCGCCGTTCCTGTGCCTGGCCCTGTTCCTTGACGGCGATTACAGCCTGGCCGCCAACCTGTAGGCTATAGAGGCAACATGCTTTCCCTGAAACCTGGCCGCGTTCAGTTCGTTGTCGCTAGGCATGCGCTCCCCTTTGCCTCCGGCAATGGTGGAAGCTCCATAGGGAGAGCCGCCCGTTAGCTCATCCAGCACCATCTAACCTTGAAAGCTATAGGGTAAACCCACAATGACCATACCATAGTGCAGCAACGTGATGTGGAAACTGAGCAGCGTTGATTCCTGCCCGCCGTGTTGTGTGGCGGAACTTGTAAACACACTTCCTGCCTTCCCGATCAGTGCACCTTTTGCCCAAAGCTGTCCGGTAGCATCAAGAAACTGTCGCATCTGTCCGCACATGTTGCCGAATCTGGTAGGCGTGCCGAAAATTATCGCATCGGCGGAAGCAAGCTCATCAACTGTACAGACCGGAATGTGAGCCGTCTTATTTTGGAATTCAAAAGCTCCCATTTTCTTAAGCACTTCTTCCGGCAACGTCTCAGGCACACGAAAGCACGAAAAGCCCTGTCGAGAAGGGCTTTTCGCATTGCATCAATATTGTTGTGTTCTTAATTGAAAAAGGTACTACCTATTAATAATAGGTAATTATGCCTAGAAAAATGTATTTCGTCAATCAGGAGGAATGAAAGAGGAATGAAAATGGAAGGAATCCGTAATCAGGGATTGCAATAGTCGCAACGCGCTGCCGGAGCTGACTTCTCCGGCAGCGCTTTTTCTTCATGGTAGCCGCACCTTTGGCAAGCAAAGAGAAAGGCAGTTAATTCCCTCGTTGGAAATCCGCAGCATTCACAGGGCAACCCTTTTATGTTCTCCACAGCCACAAATCCGGGCGTTTTGCACTGCGGGCAACAACTATTTATCCTGGCTACCAAGTCTTCCGCAGCCTTTTTTATGTTTTGCATGCGGGTAGGGTTGGCGAAAGCCCGCATGTCGGTCTCCAGGAATACTTTACCGGTAACAGATTTGGCAAGGGCCCAGTTTATTGCCTCCCGTAACCATTCCCACCCGTTAATTCCTTTAATATTAATAATCGCAGAATCTCCTTCATAGTCAGGTCTCAAAATAAGGAAGTGGCTGGGGAACATCGCCTTGCGGGCAAATTCTACAGCCTGATCATAGTTTTCCACTTCTGTGCTGGCATAGTTGGTATCACTATTTTGACATACCCCGCAGATCTCCAACTTCTCCCTCGCATCGACCAATAAAACTATTTCCATATTCAACGGCAAAAAAGGAATGGAGGGATGAGGACCAAAGCTGCCCTCGCTGGCTATGCCTAGATCGGTCCCGATAAGTTCCATTCCCTTTTGCGCTTTGATTCTGGCTGTCTCCAACTGGGAGCCAGGCCTAGCTATCTCCCTTGTAAAGGTGCCAAATCGGTCGGTATCATAATTTGTCTCCACGCTAAGTTGCAAGCCGGCTCCTTTTTCCAGAACAGGCGCAATCACGTCTTCTTTTTTATGTTTTGTCAGTAATGCGGCGCAACGACCCCTAAAAAAAGACAAACCCGTCATCCCTTCCCTTACAAAAAAAATTTCGGGACACAATGAAATTTTTATTATGATCTTCCCGGTCATAAATTGCACGCGGAGATCATTAAGACCACAACCAATGTGATTGCGGTCTTGACTAGCTGATGAAGTTTATGCAGCTAAAGATTATGCTGCCATGCCTTCACTACCTTCATTTCAACCCGGCCGATACCGTAAGGGGTCAGGCCGATGGCATCGGCAGCGCTGTGGGAAAGGTCGATAATACGACCGGCTACATGGGGTCCACGGTCATTGATACGTACCCAAACACTGCGCCCTGTCCGCGGGAATGTTACCTTAACCTTTGTTCCAAAAGGCAGAGTGCGGTGGGCGGCCGTATGCAAATTTTTGTTATAGATCTCGCCGCTCGCCGTCCTCCTGCCGTGAAACTTTGCGCCGTACCAGCAGGCTACTCCTTCCTTCCGGTATACAATGCGGATATTTTCACGCAGGCGCTCGAAAAAGGTGTCAGTCATGGAGGGAATATTACGTATTTCCGCAAATGTTTTAAAATCGCCGTTAGCTTCACGGAAAGCGATTAGATCCCTTGCTACCGTTTCAGAAAGCCCTTCCAGCTCCAGCAGGTTTTCCAGGCTGGCTGTGTTAATGTCGATTTTACCCTGATCATACTCCGGCGGATCCTGATCATTCCCTGCCAGGCCGTCAACTGTGCCAATTGTTGTGATGAATATAGAGTCGGCAGAAGCATCCCAGAACAGGATAGCTCCCAGGGATTCAACCGCAAAACGAAGCGGGATAAAGATGTGATTTCTCCTAATAGCGGCCGGCACATCAATGGCCACCGGCATCGCATTGACTGTCGGCAGATAGCTCCCGATGGGCATGTTTACCCGCACATCATCAAAAACAGCCAGTGCCGCGCCGCTCGCTTCATCCCACTTTACCACCGCGCCCATGGCTTCAAAAATATCCCGCATGGGCACCAGCATACGACCATCGTCCAAAACCGGCGGCCGCGCAAACGCCACGGCTTCGCCATCAACAAATACCTTCACACCGCTCGCTGCTACTGCTGTAGAATTTATACTGCAGAACAGTAAAAGCAGCAAAAGTATACGCCAGTATTTCTTCACCATTAAACCTCAAGCCTCCCTCTTGAATGGATCAACCTCCTGTTTAGTAGATGGGATCAGTTTCGGCTTTCCTATTATACCTTGTTACTTCCTGATTATCTATAGTTTGGCGGCATTATTTTTTTGATAATATCAGATTTATATTATCAATGTCCTTCGCTGCCTGAACTCCTCTTTCTTTCCTTTGTTCCAGTTCTGCACCGGACGGTAATAACCGACAACGCGGCTCCATATTTCTGTTTCCCTGCCACAGTGGGGACACAGGGGCTGTTCGCCGGGGAGATATTTGTGCGCACCGCATACGGAAAAGGTCGGGGTGATGGAGATATACGGCAGCCTGTAGTTGCTGAATACCGTTTCGATTAGTTTTTTGCAGGACCGCGCATCGTCTATTTTTTCTCCCAGGAAAATATGAAATACCGTTCCGCCGGTGTATTTCGTCTGCAAACCATCCTGAAGATCCAAGGCGCCAAAAAGGTCATCGGCATAAGATACGGGTAATTGGGATGAATTGGTATAGTACGGCTCCTGCTCGCCGGCAGTGATAATGTCAGGATAGAGCTCTCTATCCAATAGGGCCAGGCGGTAACTTGTCCCTTCGCCCGGTGTGGCCTCCAGGTTGAACATCTGGCCCGTTTCTTCCTGAAAGCGAAGCAGAACAGCGCGGAGATGTTCCAAAATGGTATTTGCGGCGCTCGTCCCTTCCGGCGTGGCGATATCTTTCCCCAAGAAGTTGAGCAGGGCTTCGTTCATACCGATGATACCGA
>DMPF01000168.1 GCA_003456095.1 Bacillota bacterium | reverse complement strand
GGCCGAAGGGATCCCCTACGCGCTGCTGAAAGAGTATTTAAAGCTGGGGACCGGGCCACAGCGCGGCCTGTTGCAGGTAAAGGATTTTTTGCGGGCGATGATTGACTTTCAGCAGATTAACCTGGCGGCGCAGCAGGATTATCCCTTTAGTGAGCCACTGGACCTTATCTTCTGCCGCAATGTTTTTATCTATTTCGACAAAGAAACCCGCGGCAGAGTGCTGCAGCACTTCCACCGCTGCCTAGTGCCGGGAGGGCTTTTGTGTATCGGTCATTCCGAATCGCTTAACCCTACCTGCGGGCAGGACGGCCGCTGGCGCCTGCTCCGGCATACCATTTACGAGCGGCTGATTTAGAGAGGGCGGTGCTGTATTTGAAAAAAACCTTTAATCGCAAATTCAATCGCTGCATGTACGAAGTTTTCGCCGGTGATTACTACGCCACCGGCGAAAAGGATGTGGTCATCTCCACTCTGCTGGGATCCTGCGTCTCCGTCTGCCTGATGGACGCGGCTGCCGGTGTTGCCGGGCTCAACCACTTTATGCTGCCGCGCAGGATCAGTCTCAACGGGACGGGCTTCAGCGACGACGCCCGCTACGGTGTCCATGCCATGGAGATCATGATTACCCGCATGATGGAGCTGGGTGCCTGGAGGAATAATCTGCAGGCCAAGGTTTTTGGCGGGGGACGGGTGATGGATACGGTCCTGAGCAATGTTGCCCAGTCAAATATCGATTTTGCCCTCGCTTACCTGGAGACGGAGGGGATACCGGTCGTTGCCAGCGACCTTGGCGGGAGGGAGGGGCGTAAGCTCTTCTTTTTCCCCGATACCTTTGCCGTTTATATAAAACGTATCGGTAACGAACGGCTGCAAAGCGCCGTGCTTTTCGAGAAACGCTTCCTGCACCAGGTCCGGCAGCAGCAACAGCAAGCAAGCGAATTGATCATCTTCAATGAAAATGGAAAAGCAAAAGAAAATGAAAAAGGGAGCTCGATCGGCCGTGCCGAACAATCCAAACAATCCAGTCAAAATTCCGGCTGAGGCCGACCGTGCCACGCCGAAAATTGTGGTGATCGGCGCCTCCGCCGGCGGTACAGTGGCGGTAAGAAAGATACTGAGCGAGCTGCCGGCGGATATGCCGGGATTAATAGTCGTTTTGCATATGCCGGCAGGATTTACCGCTTCCTATGCCCAGAGCCTCAATACCGCCTGCGCCATGTGGGTAAAGGAGGCGGCAGACGGCGAACCGCTTTGCGCCGGTTGCGCTTATATCGCACCGGGAGGACGGCACCTCCTGCTGGAGAAAAAGCGCGGGGGCTTCTTCCTGAAACTGGACAGCGGCCCCCCCGTGAACCGGCACCGGCCTTCGGTGGATAAGACTTTTTTCAGCGCGGCGGCGTGTGCTTCCCCGAACAGTATTGGGATTATTCTCACCGGTATGGGGGAGGACGGCGCCAGGGGACTAAAGGAGATGTGCGAACGTGGTTCCGTAACCATTGCCCAGGACAAAGAAAGCTGTCTTGTCTTCGGTATGCCCCGGAGGGCAATCGCCATGGGCGCCGCGACCATGGTCCTGCCGCTTGATGAGATCCCTAAGGCGATACTGCATTTATCCGGGCGGAGCATTAAACAGATCTGTATTTGAGGAGGGAAATTATGCTTCACAAATTGCAATTGCACAAACTGAGCCTTAAG
Source organism: Bacillota bacterium (assembly GCA_003456095.1). Lineage (GTDB taxonomy): Bacteria > Bacillota > Dethiobacteria > DTU022 > UBA8154 > UBA8154. Next base: position 2,133 of record DMPF01000168.1, on the reverse strand, counting down.
GCAAAACTGATTGCGTTGTTTCTGCTGGTGGGGTTGGTGCCCGTTGTGGTGGTCGGCTTGCTATCCTACAACCGTGCCGCAGCGGAGATTCGCCGTGAAGTTTTTCAAAGCCAACTGTTGTTTGCACATCTGGTTAAGGATGAAAAGGAAAAATATTTCCGTGATCTGGAAAGCGACGCCCGCGTCCTGGTCGCCAACAATAACATTTATGGCAGTCTCAATGCCCTTAGGCAAGCAGAGCGGGGCACCGCTGATCCACGCTGGCTTTGGAGACAGACAATCCTCAAAGACTTTCTCCCCACCGCGGTCGAAGAGCACGGTTGGGCATTGGCCTTTCTCACCGACCTGCAGGGTGTCTCCGTTTTTGATACAAGCGGCATATCGGTGGGGCAGGATCTCTCCGACCGTGGTTACATCATCGGCGCGCTGGCGGGTACTCCAAGCTGGGAGGGGCCGTTCCACTCCAAGTTGCTCCAGGGCAACTGCATGGTTCTCTCCGTGCCGGTGAAAAGCGACGGATATGAAGGAGTGGTGGTTGGAACATTCAACCTGCTTATTGATCAGCAGATGATCGACCGCCTCGTACACGCGGGGCAGGAGCAGCTGGGGACGACAGCGGACGCCTACCTGATCAATGCCGATGGACTGCTCCTTAGCAACACCCTGCAGGGGGATTTTCAGCAAAATGCGGCGCTGCAGCATAGCATCACCACCCGGGCGGCAGAGCTGCTGGCAGCGCCAATCCGGGGCGGCCACCTGGATTATTTTGCGCAGGATGCATACTTGGATTACCGGGGCGGCCCCGTGTTGGGAACCATGAAGGTTCTCCGGCTTGGGGGCCAGCCCGCAGGGTTGGTGGTGGAGATCGACCAGGCGGAGGCCTTTGCCGGGGTGACCTCTTTAAGGAACAGGATCATTCTCATTTTCGCCATCTCCCTCCTGCTGATCCCTGTTGTGGCTTTCTCCGTGGCCCGCACCATTGTGCGCCCGGTAAACAGGGTCAGCGAACTCACCGTAAAGCTGGCCGCGGGCGACTTTACGCAAAAGATTGAGATCGGTAACCGGGACGAGATCGGGCAGATGGCGGAAAACCTCAACCGCACCATTGACTCCCTCGCGGAGATGTTGAAGAAGGTGCAGGGCGCCTCGGAGAACGTATCCCACGCCGCCGCGGAGATCTCCACCGGCAACCAGGATCTCTCCCAAAGGACGGAGGAACAGGCCTCCTCCCTGGAAGAGATCGCCTCCACGATCGAGGAGATTACCTCCGCACTGGAGTCCTCTTCGGCCAACGCCTCTGCTGCGGATAAACTTTCCCAGAAAACCATTAAGAGCTTGAAAATTGGCGAAGTAGAGGTAAGGGAGATGCGGGAGGCCATGGCGGAGATTACCCGTAGCAGCCAGGAGATCTCCGAGATCATCTCCACCGTCAACGATATCGCCTTTCAGACCAACCTGCTGGCCCTAAACGCCGCGGTGGAGGCGGCGCGTGCCGGGGAACAGGGGCGCGGTTTCGCCGTGGTGGCGGCGGAGGTGCGCAACCTGGCCGGGCGTGCCGCAGAGTCTGCCAAGGAGATTGGGAAGCTGATCAAGGACAGCGTCTCCCGGGTGGAGAGGGGCAATGCGATCGCGAATGAAATGGAAAAAGGGATGCAGAGACTAGTGGCAAATACGCAACAGGCCAGCGATGTGGTAACCGAAATCGCCGCTTCACTGCATGAGCAGTCCCTTGCTGCCGCGGAGATACGCAGCGCCATCTCCCAGCTCAACCAGGTCACGCAGCAGAACGCCTCACTGGTGGAGGAGATCGCCAGTGCCAGTGAAAATATGAGCAACGAGGCGGTGGAGCTTGCCGGGCGGGTAAGTTTATTCAATCTCTCCACTAACGGCATGCAAAATACAGCCCTGCCTGATGCGCCCACAATAAGCCCCAAACAGGCGGCAGACCCCAAGCGCAAGCAAGCGGCAATTACGGCGGCTCCGGCAGCCGCGGCGGCCAGCGAAGAGCTCTGGACGGAGTTTCGCGAAGAAGACTTTGAAAAGTTTTAAGGAAAGGAGGCGATCCGGATGACCAGGATGGCACAGGGAAGGGAGGCCGCGGGCAGCGTTTTAAATGTGCTCAACCAGCAGCTT
>DMPF01000140.1 GCA_003456095.1 Bacillota bacterium | reverse complement strand
GCCGTAATGCTCTTGCTGGAGGAGGCGGAACAATGGGGGCTGGATGTAATCAGCTGCGGTGTGGCCTTGGCCTGGGCAACCGAAGCCCGTGCGGCCGGCCTCATCGGGGACGAGCAGACTATTGTCCCCCTTGCCTTCGGGCAGGTGGAACCATACCGCCGGGCCATCGCTGCCATCGCTACCCGTACCAATGAATTTTATCGCCTGCTGGGTGAAGGAACGGCGGCGGCCGCTGCTCGTTACGGAGGTTCAGAATTCGCCTGCGTTCTGGGCCAGGAGATGGCCGGTTATGCCACCGGCCCGGTCTTTTTTGTATCCCAGGCCCTGGGATTTCGTTATTCCCACCTGGACAGCGCCGGCTACCAGCTTGATCAGCAGAAAACGCCCGGCCTGCAGGAAGCCCTCGATCACTTGGAAGGGGAAGAGCGGCAGCGCCTGATGCTCACCAGCATGGTTGCCTGTCTCTTTGCCCGCAATATTTATGACCAGCAGACGGTGGCCGATGCCCTCGGTGTAACCGGTTATGCCGACTTGGCAGAAAACCTGGAAGAACGGTTCTACTCCCTGCAGCGGGAACGCTGGCGCCTGAAAAAAGAAAGCGGCTACGATCCTGGCACTGTTACCATCCCGAAACGGTTCCAGGAGGTGCGGACACTGCAGGGCAAACTTGAGGTAGAGTTTATGGAAAAGCTACGCCTTGCCTATGGGGAGAAAATTGCCGGATACTGAGTAGCATACAATTCCAGAAAACAGGGTAATATAAAATTCTGGAGTCATACTCAATGGAGAGGGGATTGGTTCTTGGACGATGGACGGGAGGGAGTAACCGTTTACTTGCCTGAAGGAGAAGAGACCGCGCTCAGACTCGCCAGCCGGAAACTTTTCATTCTATGGCAGATGGCCTCCCCCGGTGAACCCTGCCTTTATGACGAAGATTCGGCACAGCTGCCGGAAGGAGAGGAGGATCCCGGCGATGAGGGCATTGAGTATTACCAAACCCTGTTGGGGCTGCGTAACCATTATGATGTACTGCGCAGTGGTCCCTGGGAAGTCCTCCATGCCGGCGGTGCCACGTACGCTTACCTGCGGGCCATTGAGGGCGGACGGGATTCTTTTGGTCAGGCGGGGGAGGATAACGTAGCGGTAGTGTTGATCAACCGGAGTGGGGAAGGGGAAGCGCTTTTTGATCTGGACTTAAGCCGCTGGCGTGTAGAAAAGCTGGTTGATCCGCTGGATGATTACGTTGAAGTTCTCCTGCAGGAAAAGCGCCTACGGATCACACTGGGACCCCTGGAAGGGCGCCTGCTGCTACGGGATCGCTGGGGAGCCAATAGCCAGGTGCGCCGGGAAAGCGGCATTCTGCTCCACCCCACTTCTTTACCCTCTACCGGCGGTATTGGTGACCTGGGGGCGGAAGCATATTCTTTTATTGATTTTCTGGTGGCAGCAGGACAGGGATTCTGGCAGGTGCTTCCCCTGAACCCTCCGGCTGCCGGCAATTCTCCTTATCAGTGTTTTTCCGCCTTTGCCGGCAACCATCTACTCATTGACCTGCGCAAATTAGTGGAGGAAGGGCTGTTACGGCTGGAAGAACTGGAAAAACTGCCCCCGCTGCCTGCAGGGACAGTGGACTTTGCCTCCGTAAAAGAGCAGAAAGGAAAGATGCTGCGACTAGCTTTTACCCGTTTCAGCGAAGCTGATGGCGTATACGGAGAGTTTTGTGCCAAGCATGAGTGCTGGCTGCCGGACTTTGCCCTGTTTATGGCATTGAAAGAACATTTTGGCGGCAGACCATGGAATCAGTGGGAGAGAGACGCCGCTTTCCGCCGGGAGGAGACCCTTAACCATTATCGTGCGCTGCTGGCCGCGGAGATGGGCTATCATAAATTTCTGCAGTTTATCTTTTTTCGCCAGTGGCTTGCGCTTAAAAGTTACGCCTACAGCCGCGGCATCAAAATTATCGGTGACCTGCCTCTTTTTGTCGCTCACGACAACAGTGACGTGTGGAGCAAACCCCACCTTTTTCGCCTCGATGCAGAGGGCAATCCTCAGGTGATAGCCGGTGTGCCTCCCGATTATTTCAGTAAAACGGGCCAACTCTGGGGTAACCCCCATTATCGCTGGGATGTGATGGAGAGTGACGGTTTTCAGTGGTGGAAAGGGCGTTTGCGGCTGCTTATGGAACTGGTGGACCTGGTGCGTATCGACCATTTTCTGGGCCTGGAACATTACTGGGAAATTCCTGCCGGCGCGACAACCGCAGAAGAGGGGAGATGGGTCAAGGGCCCAAGCGAAAAGTTTTTTAATAGCCTGCGGGAAGAACTGGGCGAGCTTCCCCTCATCGCCGAGGATCTCGGCTTGGTTACTCCTGCGGTGAAGCGGCTGAAACGGCGCTTGAACCTACCGGGAATGCACGTGCTTCAGTTTATGATCGAGCCCCATGAGGGAGCAAAACTAAATTTACCCTTATATGAGCGAAATACAATCCTCTACACGGGGACTCATGACAACGACACGCTGTTGGGATGGCACCGTTCCGCCGCAATCCCATCTGCGACAATTGGCGCCGAGACCCGAAAAAAGGAAGAGGCGACCGCGCCGCCTGATGGGCGGGAGAGGGATGCCTGCCGCTATTTTATTGAGGCAGCCCTGCGCAGCGATGCTGCCATGGTGATTATTCCCATTCAGGATATCCTGTTGCTGGACAGCAGTGCCCGTATGAATATCCCCGGCACGGCGGAGGGCAACTGGCAATGGCGCCTTAAAGGAGAAGAACTGACCGCCGCAGTGGCCGGGGAACTGCGAGCGCTGACAGAAAAACATCATCGCCGCACATTTGGAAAGGGGTGAACCGTTTGTCTTACCACGTAGGAGTTGACCTGGGAGGCAGCAAAATCCGTGCGGCCTTGGCTCTGCCCGGCGGTGAAATCATTACCGCCCGTTCCTACCCTTCCCTGGCGCAGCGAGGTCCGGCAGCGGTGCTGCAGGCACTGCAGGATGGGGTGGACGAACTGTTGCGTGGGGCAGGGTGTTCCCGTGAAGATGTGGAAGGCCTGGGTGTCTGTGCAGCCGGATTTTACGACAGTGTCGCCGGTATAATGGTGAGCTCTCCCAATCTTCCCGGCTGGGAGGGGCTTCCCCTGGAGCAGGATCTGCGAGAACGGTTCGGCCTTCCAGTGATCGTGGAGAACGATGCCAGTGCGGCTGCTTACGGAGAATACTGCTGCGGTGCCGGCCGGGGATATGAAAACGTGCTGCTGCTTACCCTGGGAACGGGTATCGGCGGAGGCCTAGTATTGGAAGGGAAGCTGTACCGGGGCAGCAGGGGGTTTGCCGGGGAGATTGGCCATATTCCCCTTATGCCCCATGATGGTCCCCGCTGTGGGTGTGGCCGGTCTGGCTGCCTGGAAGTTACTGC
>DMPF01000024.1 GCA_003456095.1 Bacillota bacterium | reverse complement strand
CAGTTGGATAATATCCTCGCCATCCGGCCTTCTGCCGGTGAGGATTCTAACCAACTCCTGACCTCCGGCAAAAAAAGCAGCAATAAGGGCAATTAAGGTCACTCTGCCAATGAGGTCCACCAGCAGCAATTCCTTCAGACCGGGGGTTGCTATCCCGGCTTGTTTTAATAGTAAACCCATGATCATTCCGAAAATGACAATAACCAGGATTGGAGAATAACGTGTTCCGGCTACTATTGCTCTGGAAATTAAAACTATAGGAATCAGTATAAACAGAGCCAGCCAAAATTGGTTTAAGGTCTGCAGATTGGCAATTTGGTCAATTATATGCTGTTCCATAGATTGCATCCCCTTCTTGTGAATGTATTTTCAAGGTGCGCACCTAATCAATATTTTGGAATAGGCGCGCACCTTTACTTAAATTATATTGCTTTACCTGCAGGCTGGAAGCACATACTGCTGATTTTTAGCTTTCCATTGAGCCGTATTTTTCTTTTATGCTGCTGACGACCTGCGGATCCATCAGCGTGGTTGTATCGCCGATAATCTTCCCCTCCGCAATGTCACGCAGCAAACGCCGAATGATTTTACCGCTGCGCGTCTTTGGCAGTTCGGCGCTGAAAAGTATTTCTTCCGGCCGCGCCAGGGCACCAATACGGCCTGCCACAAGCTTTTTTAATGCGGCGTCCAGTTCTTCCGAGCCATTATGGCCCTCCTTTAAGGTAACAAAGGCAGCAATGGCCTGTCCTTTAATCTCGTGTTTTTTCCCGATTACCGCTGCTTCCGCCACGGCTTCGTGCTCCACAAGTACGCTCTCAATCTCCGCGGTGCCGATACGGTGCCCGGAGACGTTGATTACATCGTCAATCCTGCCGATTACCCAGATCGCGCCTTCTTCGTCCTGCTTAGCTCCGTCCCCGGTGAAGTAAATGCCTTTGTACTGACTCCAGTAGGTGTTGAGGTAGCGTTCCTCATCTTTGTATAAGGTGCGAAACATTGCCGGCCACGGCTTTCTCACAACGAGGTAGCCTTGCTCACCTGTTTCGGCCGGCTCGCCCTGTTCGTTTAAGACAGCAACATCCACGCCAGGGAAGGGGCAGGTGGCCGCACCGGGAACGAATGATTCGTCACCAGGCAGAGGGGTGATGAGAAACATTCCCGTTTCGGTCTGCCACCAGGTGTCCATGACCGGGCACTTTTCTCCACCGATATGTTTGTAGTACCAAAGCCATACTTCGGGGTTGATCGGCTCACCTACGGAACCAAGGAGACGCAGGCTGGAGAGGTCATGGGAAGCGGGCCACTGGTCGCCCCATTTGATGAAGAGGCGAATCGCCGTGGGAGCAGTATAAAATACGCTCACTCTGTATTTTTCGATAATTGACCAAAAACGATCCTGGGAGGGATAATCAGGAGAGCCTTCGTACAATACTACTGTTGCCCCGTTGGAAAGGGGAGCGTAGACAATATAGCTGTGACCGGTAATCCAGCCGATATCGGCGGTGCACCAGTAGATATCTTCTTCACGGTGATCAAAGGTGTATTTGTAGGTAGTGTGCACTCCTATCATGTAGCCGCCGGTGGTGTGCAGTATGCCTTTGGGTTTGCCTGTGGTGCCGCTGCTGTAAAGGATGAAGAGCGGATCTTCAGCGTCCATCCTTTCGGGTTCACAGTACAATTCACCAGAGTTCGAAACATCATCAAACCACAGGTCACGCCCTTGTTGCATGGGAACCGCATCGCCGGTATTCCTGGCTACTATGACTTTCTCCACAGGACTTTTTTCACTGCCAAGAGCTATATCCACGTTTTGCTTCAATGGCACGCTCTTGCCACGCCGCATACCGCCGTCCGCGGTGATGAGAAAGCGGGATGAGGCGTCCTGAATACGGTCACGCAACGCATCGGCACTGAAGCCGCCAAAGACTACGCTGTGGGGCGCGCCAATGCGGGCACAGGCCAGCATAGCGATGACCGATTCGGGGATCATGGGCATGTAGATGGTCACTACTTCACCCCGTTTTACGCCTAGCTTTTTTAAGCCGCTCGCCAGTCTGTTGACTTCACGGTATAGGTCCTGGTAAGTGAGAACACGGGTTTCGCCACGCTCATCTTCAAAGATGATCGCTGCCTTGTTACGGCGCCAGCCAGCCAGGTGACGGTCAATGCAGTTATACGAGGCGTTTAGCTGCCCTCCCAAAAACCAGCGGTAAAAGGGAGTATTGCTACCGTCAAAGACTTTTTCCCAGTTTTTTGACCACTCGATATCCCGGCTCATCTCCGCCCAAAACTTGAGGGGATCTTGACTACCCATCTCCCGCAGCTTCACAGCCGTTTCCCTAACTTTCTGATCCAAAAGGGGGTTGACTACCCGATGCGACGCCACATCATTTTTCTGGTGCTGGTGTTTCATCAATTATACCTCCCCTACAAAATATAATTTCTGCAGAAGAAAGATATTGTGACTTCTTTCACTATTTATTGTATAGATGCCTACTGGAAAAGTCAAGGGGAAAAAGAAAAAAAATGACCCCCGCAGGCATTGTCTGATGGTGCCGCCGCCGAAGGAGGATGCATGGTGGTCTTGGGTCAGCATAGATCAGGCATAGCCGCTGTGGGGGCTTTTCGCGCAAATGTTTTTCGCTAAATAATTTTTCTGTATTCCCTCTCAATCAGATCCGCCAGCCAGGAGGCTACCTCTGCCGGAGTGGTAATATGACTGTTGGGAATGATTACGGAGAGATGCCGTTCATCCAGATCCCACTCATCGGTGAGTAATCCGATAAGGCCACGCGCCTTCTTGTCGAGCTGCAGATAAAGCTTTATTCCGTCTTGCTGCGGCAGATAGATGACCTCCAGTTCGTCCAGCTTGCCCCGCATAAAGTTGACCGGCAGATATTCAAATTCCTGAAACCGGCCGTTATATTCACCGGTGCGCGGCCTGCGCCTGAATCCCAGTTCCTTTTCAACAGCCTGCATAACAATTGCCTGCCTGCGCCCGGGAAGCACCTCAATCTGATCGTTATCTTTAGGATCTACAGCCGCGGCAATATCCAGTCCGGTGACAAGAAAATACTTGGTGGAAAAGGTGCTTACCGGAATAGCTTCGGGTAAGGTGTAGCTGAGCGAAACAGGTTGCACCCGGCCGCCTGCCGCAATTTCAAAGCCGGTGGAGATTACCTGATGATCAAACTCTCTGCTCACCTGCTGCACACGATCGCCTTTCTTAAACCTGGAAGCAAGCATTAACTTTAAATATACCTGACTGACCTTCTGATCCAGGATTCCTCCTACCACTCGCAACTCACCGCTTATAGACTCACCGGCAGCATATCTGGATTTGTTCAATACAAGGTCAACACGCGCAGAACCGATACCGATACTGGATAACACTTTGCGGAACATTTTGACATACCCCTTTCTTTGCCTTAAAAGTATTTATCCTAACGAACGAGTCAGAGCATTATGAGGTATTCGCGAACAGCGCGAATATATCCTTTTATTTGACCGGTAATTGCCTGAAATTTTGCCGCGGCAAATATGTAAATTTTTTGCATGACAGGAAATTACAAGCCGGAAAGAGAATAAATTATAAAGCAACAAGAAAGGATGTCCTGCGGTGAGCATTAAAATAACTGTCAAAAAGAAACTGCTTGGTCAAAAATACATCTATTCAGGGATCGGCAGCGTCGTTCTGCTGGCCCTGCTGCTTATGGCTTTTCTAACGGGAAAGGAGCCGGATGTATACACCTTCGCTGCGCTGAGCGGCTTGGAAAGGGCAGAAGTGCAGCAACTGGCCATCAAATATGGTATCACCGGAGAGCGGTTCCTGGTGGAAGATCGGGAGAAGATCACCGCACTGCTGGACCTGCTGACGCCATTATCCTTTCAAAAAGCACGGGACGGAGCAGCGGTGCCCGGCTGGACCCACACAGTGGATTTTTACCGGGATGGGGAGAACTATTTGCGGCTGCTCTTTGCCGGGAAGGCGGCAGGTCTATCATTTTATTCACAGGGCAGGCATAATAAATCGGGACACACCCGAAAAAATCGGGACACAAAGAAAATTTTTGTAAAAAATTTTCTTTGTGTCCCGATTTTTTCTTTTTTTGGATGTGTCCCGATTTTTTATGCCCCGAGATTTTTCTGCATCGATTATACTTTTGTCATTATATCGCTATCATCAATGAATCTGGTCGTGTAATCGCCCCCAAGAAATTCCGGAGCCCTGAGCGCCACTTTATGAAACGGTATATTGGTTTTGAGCCCTTCAACAATAAACTCATCCAACGCCCGTTTCATGCAATTGATCGCCTTTTCTCTGGTAGTATCCCATGAAACGAGCTTTGTCAGCAGTGAATCATAAAAATGAGAAACAGTAAATCCCGGGTATACGCCGCCGTCGCTCCTTATTCCCCATCCACCGGGCGGCAGGTAAGCGGTTAAAAGCCCAGGTGAAGGCACAAACCCCTTCGCAGGATCTTCGGCGTTGATCCTGCACTCAATTGACCATCCCCTGAACTGAATATCGTCCTGCCCGTAACCAAGCTTTTCGCCTGCGGCAATTCTGAACTGTTCTTTAACGAGATTCACTCCGGTGATCATTTCAGTTACCGGGTGTTCTACCTGCAGCCTCGTGTTGCACTCTCCAAAATAATACTCATCGGTATCAACCGCATAGATAAACTCAACAGTTAGGGCGTTTGCATAGCCAAGCACTTTGGCAACCTTTACAGCGTCCGCCCCCATTTTTTCGCGCAACTCTTTTGTCATTATAGTTGAAGGCGCTTCCTCGATTAACTTCTGATATCTGCGCTGCACCGAGCATTCGCGCTCGCCAAAGTGCACCACATTGCCATGTTCATCAGCCAGCACCTGAAATTCGATGTGTTTTATTTTGGTTAGATATTTTTCAATATAAAAGCTTGCCATACCGAATGCTGACTTGCCGCGTGATTCGGCATACTTCATGGTTTCGGCCAATTCTTCCCTGTTCCATGCCACTTTGATGCCGATGCCGCCACCCGCTCCGCTCGGCTTGACGATCACCGGATAACCGATCTGATCAACCATTTCCAGCACATCAGGCAGATGCGCATCGCCGTCCAAAGCTTCGTCGGTGCCTGGAACCACCGGGATACCGCTCTCCTTCATGCGCGCACGCGCCCTGTGCTTGGGCTTAGCTTTGCCCATGGCTTCTGCCGGAGGGCCGATAAACTTTATACCTTCATCCTCGCAGCGTTTAACAAAAGTTGGATTCTCCGCCAAAAATCCATATCCCGGGTATATTGCTTCCGCTTTGCTTTGCTTTGCAGCGTTAATAATTTTATCCATGTCCAGATAGCTTTTCGTAGCATAAGATTCACCGATGGGGTAGGCTTCGTCGGCTAGTTTAACAAAAAGTGCCTCGCTGTCCGCTTCGGAAAATACAGCAACTGACTGAATACCAAGCTCCTTGCATTCCCTAATGGCCCTTAGCGCAATTTCTCCTCTGTTTGCAACTAAAATCTTCTTGAAACTCATTTTATGTCCTCCCCGCAATTATTTATAATAATTAATTACTTACCTTGCTAAAATGGTAAACAAATACTCAAACGGGTTCGCGCTGAAACATTATACCCGATTTGCTGTAAAAAGATCAAGAGAAAAAACCGGACAGATACAAAATTTCGGGATAAAATTTCGGGACACAATGAAAATTTTTGTGAACAAAAAGTTTTCATTGTGTCCCGAAATT
>DMPF01000231.1 GCA_003456095.1 Bacillota bacterium | reverse complement strand
GCCGAACGGAACAGGAAAACATCCGGGCACAAGTGGCTCAAAAGGCTCCTGGTACCTCTTTTTTCCCGTTACGGAGAGGGAACCCATCGTTTTTCCGTGAAATCCGCCGGTACAGTAGATGAAATTCTTTTTACCCGCATAGATGCGGGCCAGCTTAAGCGCACCTTCGATCGCTTCTGTGCCGGTACTGCAAAACCAACAGTTTTGCAGATCGCCAGGGGTAATATGGGCGAGATTATGGGCCAACACAGCGGCAAACTTGGTCAGGGCCGATTGCAGCATAACCGGGGCATTTTCAACTTTGCGCAGGGCTTCAAGCACCGCGGGATGGTTGTGCCCAAGGTTTAATGAACCGTAACCTCCTACAAAATCCAAATATTCCTTTCCCTCTTCATCCCAAACTTTGCACCCTTCAGCCCTGACAAAATTTGTATCAATGCCAATCAGCGCTGAAAGAGTAGCCCTGCCCTGGTGTATATAGTTTTTATAGGTTTCCAGAATTTCTTTCCTGTTCATCTTTAGGGCATCATCAACTGATAGCAGGTGAAACTCCTTTTTCTTCTCCTCCATCATTCTCACCTCCTGTATTAACTGACAGCCATCTGCCAAAATATCATTCCTGCATCATCATTGCTTGCGCTGTATGGGATTAATGACAGATACAGCATGCAGTTCTTCTTTAAAATGATCTTCCAACAGCCCTTCCACTGTGGATAAAGAGATTTCACCCAACACGCTGAATATATCAAAGAAATCTATTTCCCGGAAGCGATAAGCCAGATAATTATTCGCGATAAATTCCAGGGAATTAAAGCTGCGCAGGAACTCCCCCTGCATTTTACGGCGGTGCCGGTAGAAAGCGTCACGGTTCAAGCTTTTTTTTCTGATTTCCGCAATGCCCGCCAGAATTCTGGCGTGAAGCTGCTCCGGATCCCTGGTCTCCCCGCCCAGCAGGGTATAGCCGTAAGTTAAGTCAGCAACGTATCCGGCAGAAAACTTTTCGTCGATCAGCCCATCTTCATAGAGGCTGTTATAGAGAGGTTCACTTCTGCCGAAAATCATTTCCAGTAAAAGTTCCGCTGCCAGCTCACGGCAAAGAAGCTCCCGACCTTCAAGGTAATGATAGGGATCCTTAAAGCCAATATTGACAAGGGGCTGTGAAACAGATAGCTCCTGCACAATTTTCTGCTTTACAACAGACGCATTCTCCTGCGGATAGATGCGTTCAATACTATTCAGAGAGCTAAAAGCACGACGGGCTAGGCTCCCGGCCACCTGGTTTCCCACTTGCTCCGGCGAAACATCTCCCGCAACAAAAATGGCCATATTGAGCGGGTGATAAAAAGTTTCGTAGCATTTGTAGAGGATATCCTTGTTAATCCTGCTGATGCTCTCAACTGATCCGGCGATATCGTTGCGTACCGGGTGGTTGCGGTATAGAATGCCCAGCAGGTTAAAATAAACACGCCACTGGGGATTATCCTCATACATGCGGATCTCTTGCTGAATAATGCCCTGTTCCTTGGCTACGCTTTCTTCCGTAAAATAAGGGCGCTGTACAAACTCCAGCAAAAGGTCAAAGTTTTCCGGGAAAAATTCAGTACAAGAAAAAAGGTAGGTAGTATGCGTAAAGCTGGTAAAGGCATTGGTGGATGCGCCATAAGCAGCAAAGCGGTCAAAGACATTACCTTCCTCATCTTCAAAAAGTTTATGTTCCAAAAAATGGGCTACCCCATCGGGAACGTTTATCTCTTCCGCAATGCCCTTACCGGCGATGCGAAACTGGTTATCGATCGAGCCAAAGCGCGTAGAAAAAATGGCATATTTTTTGTTATAACCCTTTTTGGGGAGAACATAAAGAGCCAAACCGGGGGGCAGCGTAGTGAAAAAAATTTTTTCCTGCAATATTTCGTTCTCCCGGATTACCCAATCCATTAACTTGCTCACGCTTTAACCTCCTCGCCCGCCCGCAGAAAATAAATGGTATCGAGATAGACCTTATCTGCCACTGCAACCACATCGTCAACTTCTATCTCTGCCAGCTTACGGAGATAATAATCCAAACCTTCATCTTTACCACCCAACAATCCGTCCAGGTTTAAATTAAGCATACTGTAGGGGTTGTCGGCGACAATTTTAAACTGATTAATTAGAGCACGGCGCGTATTTTCCATCTCTTCAGCGCTAATCTCGCCTTTTTTAATGCTCTTCACCTGTTCCATAATGATCTCCATGACACGCTCGTGGTTCTCAACCTCAATCCCTGAACCGATAAGCTGTATACCCTTATGTTTTTCCAGGCGGGAAAAGGTATAGTAAGCAAGACTGGCTTTTTCCCGTATATTTTGAAAAAGCTTGGAGTGGGGAAACCCCCCCAGCACACCGTTATAAAAAAGAAGCGCTGCATAATCATCATCGCGGTAAGCCGTATTGGTGCGATAGCCCAAGGTTAGCTTGCCCTGGCTTACTGGCATTCTCTGGACGTGGTAACGCACCTCCGCAGGAATGGCTAGC
>DMPF01000063.1 GCA_003456095.1 Bacillota bacterium | reverse complement strand
AACCAGTTGCATAATCATCCTCTCCTTTATTTTATGTTTTTTATTTCCTTTATCTTATTCTAGAATACCAGCTGAGCCTTCCCCTGCCGCCGCCTGTTCTTCGGTTATCTCCACAATATTTGCATTTTCCACGAGCAGGTCCATAGTTTTGCGGTAATGAATCTCACGCTTGATCATATCCAGCCGGCCGTCATGGGAAAATTTCTCGCGCGCTTCATCAAGGGATTCATTCATTTTAAACCTTTCTGTCAGTTCACTGATGCGCTGATTCAGATCAGCCTCGGCAGCTTCAATCCCTTCCGCTTTAACAATAGCGTCCAACACCAGGTTGACCTTGGCCCGCTTTGCCGCTTCTTCACGCCGTTCCTCCCTTAACTGCGCCATGCCCCCTTCAAACATCCGGGCATACTGGGCAAGTGAAAGCCTCTGCATACGCAGGTAATATTCAAATTCCCTCAAAAGACTATCGATTTCCCGTTCCACCAGAGAAGCGGGGATATCTACCGTACAATTCTCTGCCACCTGTTCAATAAGTCTGTTTTCCAGATCCACCCTCAGTTGTTTCTGCAGCCCTTCGTTTAGCTTTTTCTCCGCATCGGCCCGGAAATCCTCAATATTGTTAAAATCATCCGTAATCTCCTGCACAAAGCTGTCGTCCAGCACGGGCAGCTGCGGCCTCTTTATTTCCTTTATCTCCACATGAAAAACCGCTTCTTTCCCGGCCAATTCCTCATGGTAGTAATCGGATGGAAAAGAAACTGTAAGATCGCGTTTTTCCCCTTTGACCGCACCCACAAGCTGCTCTTCAAAACCTTCAATAAAAGTGCGTGAGCCAAGCTGCAGGGAGTAGTTCTCTGCCTCTGAACCGTTGAAAGGCTCGCCATCAATGGTCCCCTTAAAATCTATGATGGCAAGATCCTTCTCCTGCAATGTTCCTTCTTCCAAGGTCACAAGACGGGCATGCTGTTCCCGGAGTGATTCCAGATATTTATCCACACTAGCGGCAGTTATCTCTTTTTTAACCCTCTCAATAGTAACACCCCTGTACTCGCCAAGCTGTACATCGGGCTTCACTTCCACGTTCACCTTGAGAATAAGGGGTTTGTCTTTCTCCAACTGTACAGGCTCCAATTCGGGCTGGTTGATGGGCTCCAGTTCCGTCTCTTTAATCGCCTCCCGATATGCCGGTTCGGCGAGTATATCCAGCGCTTCCCCGTTAAAAACTTCGCTGCCGTAGCGGGATTCGATAATCTTACGCGGCGCTTTGCCTTTGCGAAAACCGGGAATCACAAACTGGCCGCGCAGCTTGTAATAAGCCTTCTCCATGGCTTCATTAACTTTTTCGCTGGGAATCTCGATTTCCAGCGAAACTTTATTGCTTTCTATTTTCTCCCACTTAACCACCGAATATTCTTACCTCCTTTAATCTGGAAAACCGTTAAGATAACCTTTTACTTTATACCACTTTATGCTTTAAAGCTCAAGATTAAAAACGGCATCATGCAAAAAAAGACGCCGTCACAGGCGAATTATTGCAAGATCGTTTTTATTTTAGCACAATGATTTTAATTTGGAAAGGGAAAAGGCATATATCTCAGCGTTTTACGGTACAGATGGGCGGCATTTTGCGTTTGTGCATGCTTTTTTGGATCATGATGCCCATTTTTTTTGCTACTGCGCCGTCCACAGGCCCGCCTTTTAAATAACGATCCAATTCGTCATAAGTAAAGCCCATCTCATCCTCATCATACTGCGCTTCCCAAAGCCCGGCCGAAGGTTTTTTTTGCAGAATCCGTTCCG
Organism: Bacillota bacterium; assembly: GCA_003456095.1. Classification (GTDB taxonomy): domain Bacteria; phylum Bacillota; class Dethiobacteria; order DTU022; family UBA8154; genus UBA8154. The sequence continues at coordinate 1,140 of DMPF01000063.1, read as the reverse complement.
GTATATCCAGATGCCGGGCCAGCCGGTAAACATCCTCTTTCAAAAGATCGCCGATTGGCTCGAGATCAACTCCGCCATCGCCGTATTTGGTAAAGTAACCGATACTGATCTCGCTTTTGTTGCCGGTGCCGATCACACGGTAATGGTGACGCGCCGCATAATAATAAAGGGCATTCATGCGCAGGCGCGGTTTTATATTGGCCGCCCCCAGGTCTGCTGCCGGCAAACCCCCACCACCGAGCGCCTGGATAAACCGGTCGTACACAGCATCGAGCACAATAACGCAGGTGGTAATTTTAAACTTTTCCGCCAGCGCAAGGGCATCTTCCCGGTCCTGCAGCGGGCTGTGGCAGGGCATAATCAGCCCCAAACTATGCCCGGGGAAAACAGTTTTACAGAGGACCGCCACCACCGCAGAATCAATGCCGCCGCTGAGTCCGAAAACACACCCTTTGCCCCCCGCGGCGGCAACTTCTCTTTCCAGCCAATTACAGATATCCTTGCGCAAAGTTTCCATATTCATAGCAACTTCCTCCTGGAACCGACAATATATATTTAACGCGGCATGTTACTGGTTTTGGGACAGATGCTGCTGTTTACCTCTTTTTTTATTTCTTGCTTTCTTTAACAACACCGCTGCCACTTTCCATAACGCAAAAATAAGGAGAAGGATAGGCACAATAATAGGCAATGAGCCGATTGCCACAATGATTGAATTCGAAAGGCCTTCCAGAAGGCGGTTGGTGTTGAGGACCAGCAGACTGATCATCCTTTCCCCGAAACCGCCAAGCTCATCTTTCACTACCAGGGTGCGTATATCTCTTTCTTCAAGCTGAATGTTGATTGCCGAGAACTGGATCCGTTCCCGAAGGTAACGGAAAGTTCCCTCCAAGGATTCCAGTTCACCGCGAATACGCCCCAGCTCACTCTCCACCAGCATAATCTCCTCAACCTTTTCGGCTCTTTGCAGCAGATCCCGCAGGCGTTTTTCCTGGGCCGCAAGATTGGTAATACGCGCTTCCAGATCGATAAACTGCATAGTGACGTCATCAGTATAAACGTGCTCGCTTTTCACCTTTCCCAGTTCTTTAATGCCGGAGAGGAGAGGTGCAAAGCGATCCGCCGGCACACGAAGGGAAA
>DMPF01000250.1 GCA_003456095.1 Bacillota bacterium | reverse complement strand
GCCGATACGCCATCCGGTCATAGCAAAGGCTTTGGAGAATCCATTGATCAGAACCGTGCGCTCCCTCATGCCCGGCAGGGAGGCGAAGGAAACGTGTTCTCCTTCATAAGTAAGTTCACTGTAGATTTCATCCGCAATTATCAGCAGATCGTATTTTTCCGCCAGGCGGGCAATCTCCTGCAGCTCGCTGCCGCTCATGATTGCACCGGTGGGGTTGTTGGGGTAGGAGAAGATCAACGCTTTGCTTCGTTTTGTGATAACCTTTTCCAGGTCCTGCGGTTTTAATTTGAAATGATCGGCCTGTTTCGTGGTGACGATCTTAACAGTGCCCCCCGCCATCACGGTGCAGGGTTTATAGGAAACAAAGCAGGGTTCGGGGATGATCACCTCATCGCCTTCTTCCAGCACCGTGCGCAGGGCGATGTCGATGGCCTCGCTGGCGCCCACGGTCACGAGGATCTCGCTGTGATAGTCGTAGGCCAGCTGAAAATACCGCAGAAGGTAACGGCTTATTTCACGGCGCAGTTCTTCGGTACCCTTGTTGGAAGTATAATTGGTGCAACCCTTTTCCAGGGAGTAAACACCCGCTTCCCGGATATGCCATGGCGTAACAAAATCAGGCTCTCCCACCCCGAGGGAGATAACCCCCCGCAAGGTGCTGGCCAGGTCGAAAAACTTTCTGATACCGGAGGGAGGCAGCTCTGCCAAACTCTTTTTCACAAAGGAGCGGCTCATGGGCTGACCACCAGCCTATGATCTTTTTTATCTTCATCGAAAACAATGCCGTTCTGTTTATACTTTTTCAAGATGAAATGGGTGGCTGTACTCTGCACGTTTTCCAGGGTGGCCAGTTTTTCCGAGACGAAGAAGGCTACCTGCTTGAGGGATGTTCCCTCCACCATGACGGAAAGGTCATAACTGCCCGACATCAAAAAAAGGCTCTTTACTTCCGGGAAGCGGCTGATCCTTGCGGCGATAACATCAAAACCCACATCCCGCTGGGGTGTTACTTTTACATCGATAACGGCGGTGACGTTATCCTGATGGCCTGTTTTTTCCCAGTCAATGAGCGTCACATATCCGAGGATAACCTTGGCTTCTTCCAGTTTCACCATAATTTTCAGGATTTCCCCTTCTTCCATATTAAGCATGGTAGCCAGAGTTTGGGTTGATATTCGCTGGTTTTGTTCCAGGGCCTGCAAGATTTTAATCCTTACATCTTCCATTGCAACCAACTCCTTTGCCTGTTTTTCCGTTGCGCAATATAAATATTCCACCCGGCAAGTTGTTATAACACTACCATAAAACAAGCTTTTGCGTCAACAGGAACAATAGTCAGAATTTTATTTATTATTGACATGCATATGGCACTCCGGTATACTTTTAGCTGCAACAATAGGTATTCCATGCGAACAGGGTCAGGAGGCGGACAAAAAAATGGATTTGAATAAAGGGGCGGCGCCGGAAGGTAAAAAAACAATCACACTCATCCCCGGGGACGGGGTGGGACCCGAATGCATCAACGCAGCCAGACGCATTATTGATGCCGCCGGCGTATCCCTGGAGTGGGAGGAGCGGCAGGCCGGCGCCGGCGTTTTTAAACTGGGGATCGCCTCCGGTGTTCCTCGTGATACAATCGAATCCATCCAAAAAACGCGGGTTGTGCTGAAAGGCCCGCTGGAGACGCCGGTGGGCTACGGCCAGAAAAGCGCCAATGTAACTCTGCGCAAGCTTTTTGAAACCTACGCCAACATCCGGCCGGTGCGGGAGATGCCTGGCGTTGTTACCCCATACAGCGGCCGCGGCATCGACCTGGTCGTGGTCAGGGAGAATGTTGAAGATCTTTACGCCGGCATTGAGCATATGCAGACCCCCGGGGTGGCCCAGTGCCTCAAACTTATTTCCCGCAAGGGATGCGAGAAGGTTGTCCGTGTGGCCTTTGAGCTGGCGCGGGCGGAAGGGCGCAAGCGGGTCCATTGTGCCGGCAAATCCAATATCATGAAACTGACCGAAGGTTTGCTTAAACGCACCTTTGAAGAGGTTGCCATGGAATATCCCGACCTGGAAGCAGGTCATATCATTGTGGATAATTGCGCCCACCAGCTGGTGAAAAAGCCGGAGCAGTTCGATGTGATTGTCACCACCAACATGAACGGCGACATTATCAGTGATCTCACTTCAGGCCTGGTTGGCGGTCTGGGCTTTGCCCCTTCGGCCAATATCGGCAGCGATGTAGCTATTTTTGAGGCCGTGCACGGATCGGCTCCTAAATATGCCGGCAAAGATCTGATCAACCCCACGGCGGTGATTCTGTCCGCGGTGATGATGCTGCGTTATCTGGGAGAATTTAGCGCTGCTGCCGCGATTGAGCAAGCGGTGCTGGTGACCCTGGAGGAAGGAAAGGCCCGTACCGGCGACGTTGTGGGCTATGACAGGGGCACGCCCACGAGCGCTTATACGGATATGATTATCGCCAACCTGGGGCGCCGCCCGCAAAATGGGGGTGTGCGGCACTACAAGCCGCTGCGGTTGCCTAAGCTCCCTGCCGCTCCCGATCTGGTGAGGGCCGCGGCGCGGCGCGTCATCGGGGCGGATATCTTTGTCGAGTCTTCGTTAAGCGCGGAGGGGCTTGGCAGCAGCCTGGAACAAATTGTCGCCGAATCGCCTTTCAGGCTGAAGATGATCTCCAACCGGGGGACGAAGGTCTACCCATCGGCCGGCACTTCCCCCGACTGTGTGGATCACTGGCGCTGTCGCTTTGTGTTGCGCGACGAAAAAGGTTCGCTGCGGGATGAGCAGCTGCTGGGGTTGCTCGCCCAAATTTCTGCCAGGCACACCTGGATGCATGTGGAGAAGCTGCAAGAGTTTGACGGGGAAACGGGCTTTACCATGGCCCAAGGTGAAGATTGATCCCGGATCCCGGCCAAGTGCGATAGCGGGGGCAGAAGATTATGATATAATATGATGAAAATGTAAGCATGGGCAGAAACTAAATGATTTAATGAAAGTGCGGGAGGTAATGCACTGATGATAGAGCGGAGACAAAAACCGGAAGATTTGTGTGCGGTTGATGTGGAAGTCCTGGCGGGATACCGTTGCAGGCTGCCGCAAATTGCACAGAAAATTATCGAAAGCTGCAGCAATAATGATGGCTTTAATCACGTTGATTATGAGCCTATACCGTCCAAAGAGGCGGTTATCAAGATCATCGACAAGTTTCTGGAGATTATTTTTCCCGGCTACTTCGGCCCGGAGAAACTCGACCCCATAAATTTAAATTTCAGCATCGGCCAATGTGTAACCCAGCTTTTTGACATGCTGGCCGAGCAGGTCAACAGCAGCATTCGCCATGACTGCAACCGTTATAACCTGAGCTGCCAGGAATGCAACGATAAGGGTTTTGAGATCTCCTTGAAGGTGCTGGATAAGCTGCCGGAGATCCGCAGGGTTCTGGCTGCGGACGTGCGAGCGACCCTTGAGGGAGATCCCGCTGCCCGCAGTTATGACGAGATCATTTTCAGCTATCCGGGAATTTTTGCCATTACTGTTTACCGGGTCGCCCATACGCTGCATAAGCTGGGCGTCCCCCTGCTGCCCCGTATCATGACCGAATATGCCCACAGTAAAACGGGAATCGACATACACCCGGGGGCGGATATCGGAGAAAGCTTTGCAATCGACCACGGCACCGGCGTGGTGATCGGCGAAACCGCGCAGATCGGTAAAAATGTGCGCATCTATCAGGGTGTAACCTTGGGAGCCCTATCCCTTACCAAGGAAGAGTGTGCCCAGCTGCGGGATCGGAAACGTCACCCCACCATTGAGGATGACGTGATTATCTATGCCGGGGCCACCATTCTCGGTGGGAATACGGTCATCGGGGCCAGGTCGGTGATCGGGGGCAACATCTGGATTACCGAATCGGTTCCATCCGACACCAAGGTGCTCATGGAAAAACCAAAACTGATCTACCATAACGGGATCCAATAATATTGAAAATTGGGAAAGGCTAAGCCGTGACAATATTCATCAGCAGCGCCGCCAGGATGGCTGAAGCGGCGCTTAAAGCAATGCGCCCTGCTCGCCCTTTCGTATCTGCAAGCGTTAAGGCAATGCTCGTCCCACCCAGCACAATTGGGAAATACCAGAACGGCGTGAAGAGCAGAGCGAAAGCAAAAAACATATAGGTAAGCTCCAGTAGCAGCACCCTGCGGAAAAAGGGATCTTTCAGCATATTGTGGCGGACCGTTTCCAGGTTGCCGACCGTTTTGATCTGTTCGTAAAGCTCACAAAAGGCTGCGGCGTTGAGCAGTTTATACACTTCATAGGCGGCAAACACAGCGGCCATTACCCTGATCAGCATCAGCGATCCTCTGTCCATTTTATTGTTTGATTTGCATTATATACTGCCCCAGCGGATTTGCCAATAACTGTTGTTTTTTTATGTGTTTTTTAGTATTTAAAAGGAGGCCCTTGTGCCATGCATGCCATTATTGAACTGACTGGAGATTCCCCCTTTCTGGATGAGGCGGTTAAAATGGTTTGGAGTCAGTTTGGTGATGAGCATAATTTTGCTTTTTATCATGACCTGATAATGCAGTCCTGTTTTCCCGGAAAAACCCCCCCCCGAATTTTTTTTTTTTTTTTTAAAAAAAAAATTTTTTTTTTTTTTTTTTTTTTTTTTT
>DMPF01000130.1 GCA_003456095.1 Bacillota bacterium | reverse complement strand
ATCAACGCCATCATGAACGCTCACAACCTGGCTATGGTGGCCCTTACCTCCCGTATGCAGCATGAATTCAACTACAGCGATAACTTCCTTGCCAAAATGGGATTAAGGCGCCTTAATATTGACCCGCGCAACGTGGAAATGAAGTGGGTCATGGACTTCTGCGCCCAGGCTCTGCGCAATATTACCATCGGCAGGGGCGGTAGCGCCGACGGTTTCATGATGGATTCCAGTTTTGCCATCGCTGTCTCTTCCGAGGTTATGGCCATTCTTTCCGTTGCCACCGACCTTAAAGATATGCGCGAGCGCATGGGCAGGATCGTGGTCGCTTATGACAAGAAGGGGAATCCCGTAACCACAAGCGACCTGGATGTTGCCGGCGCCATGACCGCTTGGATGGTTCAGGCCATTAAGCCCAACCTCATGCAGACCCTGGAAGGCCAGCCCTGCCTCGTCCATGCCGGCCCCTTTGCCAATATCGCCATCGGCCAGAACTCCATTATTGAAGACCGCATCGGCCTCAAGTTGGGCGATTACGTCTGCACGGAGTCGGGCTTTGCCGCCGATATCGGCTTCGAAAAGTTCTGGAACCTGAAGTGCCGCATCTCCGGCCTTAAGCCCCATTGCGCCGTGCTGGTGGCGACGATCCGTGCGCTGAAGTGCCACGGCGGCGCCCCCATCCCCGTTCCCGGACAGCCCCTCGACCCCGGCTACAGCCAGGAAAACGTGGCATGGGTGGAGAAAGGCTGCGAGAATTTGGTTCACCTGATCAACGTAATCAAGAAATCGGGTATGAGCCCCGTTGTCTGCATCAATGCCTTCTATACGGATACGGATAATGAGATCAAGGCTGTGCGCCGCATTGCCGAAGCATCCGGCGCCAGGGTGGCCCTCTCCAAGCACTGGCAGTACGGCGGCGAAGGCGCCCTCGAACTGGCCGATGCCGTGATCGAAGCCTGCGAAGAGAAGTCCGAATTCAATTTTCTTTATGAATTGAGCGAGCCTCTCAGCCAGCGTATCTACAAGGTCGCCACTGAAGTCTACGGCGCCGACGGCGTTGATTATTCGGCAGATGCAACGGCCAAACTGAAGAGGATGGAAGCCGATCCCGATATTCAAAATATGGGTGTCTGCATGGTGAAGACGCACCTCAGCCTCTCCGACAATCCCAATCGTAAAGGCGTGCCCAAGGGATGGAGACTTTTTGTGCGCGATATTCTCACCTTTAAGGGCGCCGGTTTCGTCGTTCCCGTGGCCGGCACGATCAACCTCATGCCCGGCACCGGCTCCAACCCGGCCTACCGCCGCATTGATGTTGATGTGAATACGGGCAAAGTGAAGGGCCTGTTCTAAATTATTGATAGTATTAGCATAAAACCGGTTATCTGATGGCAGAGTAGATACCATGCGTCAAGTGCTAAGGGATGGGAAGTTGCCCTTAGACGAAAGGCAGTTTCCGCTAAATGTCTGCGACATGGTACCGCGTCCACTGTTGCACAGGAGCAAAAGCTAACACCTCTTTTCTCTTGGATGTGACAGCCCTGTCCATGCTTGGAGAAAGGAGGTGTTCTTGTTTTGGTGGATGTAGAAATGATCGAACAGGCAGTGCGGATGATTTTGGAAGCAATCGGGGAAAATCCCCGGCGGGAGGGGCTGCTGGAAACGCCTAAACGTGTGGCCCAGATGTATAAAGAGGTTTTCAGTGGTCTGCATGAGGATCCCCGTGTCTTTCTTCAGACCTGCTTTGTGGAAGAAGAACATAACGAGATGGTTATGGTCAAAGATATTTCTCTCTACTCCATGTGTGAGCACCATTTGCTGCCTTTTTACGGCAAAGCGCATATCGTTTATATTCCGGAGAAGCGGATTGTGGGGTTGAGCAAGCTGGTACGGGTTGTGGAAACCATATCCAGAAGACCCCAGCTCCAGGAGCGTTTAACCACTAATGTTGCCGATGTAATCATGGAAGAGCTGGTTCCCAAAGGTGTGGTTGTCGTGGTGGAGGCGGAACATCTTTGTATGTCCATCAGAGGTGTGAATAAACCGGGGGCAATTACGGTGACCTCGGCGGTCAGAGGTATTTTCCACCGCAACGCTGTTTCCAGGTCAGAGGCTTTTTCCTTGATCAAAGGATGATTTTTATGGAGCGAATTAATCTTCTGCTCAGATCTTCCCTTTACCGGGATTACTTGGGGAAAGTGGAGGAAAAAGAAAAGGACAGGGTTTTTTGCAAACACGGCTTCAACCACAGCATGGAGGTGGCTCGCCTCTGCTGGATCTTTCTTTTGGAAAACGGCCTTACCTATGCCAGGGATGTTGTTTATGCGGCGGCCTTGTTGCATGACCTGGGGCGCTGTGAGGAAGACAACGCCACGGTGGCCGCGGCGTGCCATGCGTTGCGCAGCGCGCGGCTTGCCGAACCACTCCTTGCCGAGGCCGGGTATTCTTTGCCGGAAAGAAAGCTGATCACCGATGCGATTGCCGAGCACCGTAAAGGAGAAGATGAGGTCTTTACATCACACTTAAGTTACTTTCTGCGCAGAGCCGATAAATACAGCCGCTTATGCGGCGATTGTCCCGCCGCCGCGGCATGTTATAAAAAAGATGAAATGCCCCAGCGCAGCCGTCTGTTATATTAAGTCGAGGAGGCTGACTGTACTATGTTGGGCCCATTGGTCAGACTGATCAGCTTGCATGATAAACAGGAGATCTGCCGGGAGATGCAAAAAATAAACGTCGATCCCTCCGGTATCAGGATTATGGAACCAAAAAGCCGCTTTTTCACGATGAAGGTTACGGGGCTGCCTTTGCAGGCTGCGCTTCTGTTAAAGCAGGAGATGCTCTCACGTGGCGCTGAGGCGGCCCTGCCCCGGGATGCCCTCTCCCTCGCGCCGGATTGTGTTGACGCTATCCTCGCCGGCACAAAAAAACATTACCTGGAACTGATCAAAAAGTTGAAATCTCAGCCCTTTGGGCTGCCTTACCTGGCGGCGGAGATTAACGAGATCATCGCCAATACGGAAAAGAAGAAAAATGACTTGGTTATGGGAAAATACCGCTTACCCCTGGGGCAAAGGACCCTGCTCATGGGCATTATTAATGTGACTCCAGATTCTTTCTCCGATGGAGGGCAGTTCAACCGGCCGGAGTTGGCTATCAGCCTGGCTGCCAAAATGGTCGCCGACGGAGCGGATATTATTGATGTGGGCGGAGAGTCCACCCGTCCCGGTTACCGGCCCATCTCCCCGGAAGAAGAGCTGTCCCGGGTGCTGCCGGTCATTGAAAAAATAAAAAATGAACTGGATATTCCTGTTTCCATTGACACCACCAAAGCTGCCGTTGCCCGGGAAGCGCTCCGGGCGGGAGCGGATATGGTCAATGATATCCGGGGCTTGAAAGGGGACGAAGCGATGGCCTCCCTTGTATCCGTTTCGCATGTTCCCGTTTGTATTATGCACAACCGTAATGAAGCGGTATATAACGACCTGATGCATGATATTATTGCCGATCTGCGGGAGAGTTTAGCCCTTGCCGCCAATGCCGGTATTGGCCCGGAGCGGATTATCCTCGACCCCGGTATCGGCTTTGGTAAAAACCTGGAGCAAAACCTGCAGCTGCTGC
>DMPF01000099.1 GCA_003456095.1 Bacillota bacterium | reverse complement strand
AGCAGGCGGGCAAAAAGAAAAAGGGGTGTGGGGAAAATGAATTTTTGCCCGCCTGCTCCGTCTGGGGGTGGGAAAGCGTTTCCGCAATTCCTGCGTCAGCAGGAAGGCAAAACAGAAAAATTTTCGTTTCCTTAATTGTCCGCCTTTGGCGAATTGGGGGCGCGCCATTAAAAAATGTTAAGAAAATTTTTCTGTTTTGCTCACCGTCAGGCGAGCGAAAACGCTGGGCGGGATTTCTGCCCGTTAGGGCAGAAATTCTTGCTCAAAAAAGGTTCGCAATGTTTAGATTGGTCGGGGCGACAGGATTTGAACCTGCGACCTCCTGGTCCCAAACCAGGCGCGCTGCCAAGCTGCGCCACACCCCGCTGTTATTTTTCGGCTGTTGCTTCATGCTGCTAAAAGTGCCACCTGTCGCTGAAAAAATTTTAGCACGAATAAGGGAAAAAAGCAACCGTTCCGTGAGGAGCATAAGCGGAACGGTCAAGACCGTTCCCTACGGGGGCGGGCGCTATGTCTCTTGCTTTATGAAATATCCCCTTGTCTGTCCTTGGCAACGCGCTTGAGGGCGTGGAGGGCGTGGTCCACCTCTTTTTCCGTGTTGAAGCAGCCCAGACTGAACCGGACTGTGCCGCCGGGGAATGTGCCGATGGCCCGGTGAGCCTGGGGAGCGCAATGGAGCCCGGTGCGGCAGAGGATGCCGTAAGCCTCTTCCAGGATGTAGCCGATCTCTCCGCTGTCCAGTCCCTCCAGGATAAAGGATATAACCGCTGCGTATGCTTCCGGGGATGCGCCGCGGAAAACTCTGACGCCGGGGATCCGTTCCAGCCCTTGCTGGAGACGGCTGCAGAGCTTCAGCTCATGGGCGCGGATTGTCTCCACACCCATGGTTGTGATGAATTTTATCCCCTCGTTCAAGCCGGCGATACCAAGAATATTCGGCGTTCCCGCCTCCAGATAATCGGGCATGAAGGCCGGTTGCCGCTCCTCGTCGGAGCGGCTGCCCGTACCCCCTTCACGCCAGGGTTTAATCTTCATACCTTCACGCAGGTAAAGCAGACCGACACCCGGCGGGCCGAGCAGGCTTTTGTGGCCGGTAAACGCAGCTATGTGCGCACCGATCTCCTGCAGGTTCAGGGGAAATGCGCCGGCCGTCTGGGCGGCATCGAGGAGGAAATAGACGCCCCGTAACGCGGCCACTTTGCCGATCTCCCGCACAGGCAAAATACGGCCGGTGATGTTGGAGGCATGGGTGCAGATAAGGAGCTTTGTTTCCGCACGGATGGCCTGGTCGAAGGACGCCGCCTCCACCACATCCCCCACGGAGGAGAGCATAGTGGTGGTGATTAAACCCTTTTCGCGCAGCGAGGCAAGGGGACGCAGCACCGAATTGTGTTCAAAGGGGCTGTAGATCACGTGATCTCCTTTTTTTAAGATCCCCTTGATCGCCATATTTAGTGCGTCGGTTGCATTAAGGGTGAAGACAATCTCCTCCGCTTTTTCCGCACCGAGAAAGGCTGCGACCCTTTCCCGGCTTTCATAGATGAGCCGTTCCGCGGCAAGGGAATGAAGATGGGAGGAACGGCCGGGGTTGGCCCCGCCGGAACGAAGCTGGCGTTCCACTGTCTGGCAGACCGCCTCCGGTTTGGGCCAGGAGGTGGTCGCATTATCAAAATAGATACCCGGTTTTTCCATATTGCCGTATTCCTTTCCGTAAGGCCTGAAGAACATTATAACAACCGGGCATCCGGTTTCGCAATAAGCAATAGCAAACCTCTATTCGCAGGCAGGCCCGTGATAGAGGTTTGCTATCGGTTTAGTGGTGGTGTCCGGCAAAGCTGCAACCGCTGCAGCCGCTTGGCGGGGACCCCCCGGCCATGCAGCCCGCTGCCGTAGTTGAACGCCCCACGCTGAAACTGGAAAAGATTTTCTGCGCCGCGCTCCCGCAACCGGGGCAGGCGGGCGCAACGCCCTCATCGCTGCGGCAGAGCTTTTCAAAAGTACGCCCGCAGCTGCAGCGAAATTCAAAGATCGGCATCGCTAATCACCCTTTGCACTTATTCTGCCCTTACCCCCTTAACCCCCTGCTATCATGCCTTCAAGGGGGAGTTCAATAAAGCGTGACCTGATCATCAGATCATCACCCTGCATTTCGGCGATGATCTCCGGGGGCATGGAACTGTCCACCTGCAGGACCATCATCGCCTCGCCGCGTCCAAGGTTGCGCCCTACCTGCATACTGCCGATATTGACGCTGTTCTGACCAAGCAGGGTACCCACCTTGCCCACCACACCGGTACGATCGTGGTAACGATTTACCACCATGTAACGGGAGGGGATTACTTCGATGTTATAATCGTCTACCTGCACAATACGCATCTCTTTGCCTTCAAAGACGGTCCCGCCGACGATGTGAGTCCCTTCTTCGGTGGTAACCTTTGCTGTGATCAGGCTGCGGTAGATAGGCACACTTTTGCTCGTGCTCTCCTCGATCTTAATGCCCCGCTGTTTGGCCGTGGGCAACGCGTTTATATAGTTTACATCGCTTTTTAGCACAACCTGCAAAAGACCGATCAGCAGAGCCGTGGTCAGTGGTGCAACAGGCTGGGCTGAAATTTCGCCGCTATAATTGATGGCAACATGCTTGACGCGGCCACCAAAGAACTGCATGAAAAAGCTCCCCATTACCGTCATGAGGGGGATAAAAGGTTTTAGCTCAGCCATGGTTTCCGGCGGCAGAATCGGCGCGTTGACAGCCATCTGCACCGGTTCACCCCTGAAGAGGCGAACAAATTGTTCGGCTACCTGCACAGCCACCTTGACCTGGGCCTCCTCCGTGGATGCGCCAAGGTGTGGTGTACAGATCACCTGTTCCAACTTGAGCAACGGGCTGTCGCCAGGTGGTTCACTCTCAAAAACATCAAGGGCGGCGCCGGCAACCTTGCCGCTTACAATCGCATCATGGAGTGCTTTTTCATCGATGAGCCCGCCCCGGGCCACGTTGATAATACGGACACCGTCCTTCATCCTGGCCAAAGTGTCGGCAGCGATCATGTACCTGGTATCAGCGCTTTTGGGCGTATGAATGGTGATCAAATCCGCTTCCGCAAAAAGCTGGTCCAGCGTGACCCCTCTGCATCCCTGTTTTTCCATGTATTCTGACGATATATACGGATCGTATGCCAAAATATCCATGCCGAAAGCCCGCGCGCGCACAGCCACCTCCTGCCCGATGCGCCCAAAACCGATGATGCCCAGTTTCTTGCGGTACAGCTCCACTCCCATATACTTGCTTCTTTTCCATTCGCCGCAGCGCAGGGAGGAGCAGGCATTGGGCACATTGCGTGAAAGGGCCATCATCATGGCCATAGTATGTTCAGCCGCGGAAATTGTATTGCCTTCCGGAGCGTTGATCACGAGAATACCCATCTCCGTGGCCTTCTCCACGTCAATGTTATCGACACCGACCCCAGCTCTGCCGATCACCTTCAGATTATTCCCGGCTGCAATAATCTCCGCATCCACCTGGGTGCCGCTGCGCACAAGCAACGCATCATAATCACCAATTATGGAGAGGAGTTCCGCACGACTAAGACTTGTTTTTACGTCGACTTGAGCCACTTCCTTCAGGATCTTAATCCCATCTTCGGCCACCGGGTCGCTCACCAAAACTTTCTTTAAACCCATCTACCTTACCTCCCTGCGCAAGCTTACGCTTTTTTTAAGTAAATATAACACAAGTTCCAATAGGGGGCAATAGTTTAGATTGACACGCCTCTTTGCCTTGGTGCATAATTAGATTATCTGAATTTTGCTATTAGGGAAAAAAATGGAGACACAAGAAGAAACGGTCGTGCAGCCGTCAGCACAGGAAGGGCAAGCTTTGCCGGGAGTAAATCCACCCCTGTGGACGGCAAATTTTATCCTTATTTGTTTATCCACAATAGCCACCTTTTTTGCTTTCCATTCCCTGATCCCCACCCTGCCCATTTATATTCAGCAGTTCGGCGGGGGGCCGGGCGTGGCCGGCCTGGCCCTCGGTTCCCTGACGCTGGCGGCTGTGATGATACGACCAGTTACCGGCTGGGCTTTGGATAATTACGGACGTAAGCCCATCTACCTGGGCGGCCTTTTAATTTTTTTATTGGTCACTGTGATATTTACCTGGATGATTCCCGTAGCGGTGCTGGTTGCGCTGCGCTTTGTACAGGGCATTGGCTGGGGAGTTTTAAATACGGCTTCCACGACAATCGCCTCAGATATCGTGCCTTTGCATAGAATGGGCGAGGGAATAGGTTTTTTTTCGCTTACCGCCAGCATATCACTGGCAATTGCACCGGGGATCAGCCTCTGGATCATTAATTCTTTTTCTTTTCCCGTCCTCTTTATCACCAGTGCGGCGCTGGTACTTTTTGCCATACTGCTGGCCCTGCCTATTCGATACCCTCTGACGGAAAAACAGGCGGCCCCCTTCCGCTTTATTATCCTGGAAAAGACAGCCCTGCAGCCGGCCACAGTGATCCTTTTCTATACTTTTACTTACAGTTCGGTGCTGTCATTTTTGCCCATTTTCGTGCTGGAGCAGGGCCTGGTTTCCTCCGGCATATTTCTCTCCGCCATCGCTCTTACGACGCTGATCACCCGTCCCCTCTCAGGCTTAACAGTGGATCGGTGGGGACGCGGCGGCTACAACCTGATCATGCTCAGCGGCATCCTGGCCACACTTCTGGCCATACCCATCCTGTCGCAGACAACTGCCATGGCACACCTGACTGCCGGCGGTATCCTGTAAGGGATCGGTTTCGGATTTCTGCAACCCACCCTGCTGACCCTGTGTATCAGCAGGACAGAGGCAACGAAACGGGGAAGCGCCAACGCAACTTATTGGACTGCCTTTGATAGCGGGCTGGCCATCGGGTCCGTCGCCTGGGGTCTGGTGGCCGCCGCTTATGGTTATAGTGTGATGCTCAATCTCACTGTGATCCCGATCATCCTGGCGGCAATTATCTACTTTTACCCGTTCAGGAAAAATTTCGGGACACAATGAAAATTTTTGAGATCAAAAATTTTCATTGTGTCC
>DMPF01000002.1 GCA_003456095.1 Bacillota bacterium | reverse complement strand
AGCGTCCTGTAGCCGCCATCGCCCTTAATTACCTGCCCCCCCGCTATGTAGTTGCCTCGCAGGACGCTGCATATGCCAAGGCAGACCTGTTGAGCCTGCAAAAGTATATTGATATCGCCGGTGCCATCACTAAGGCGGTAAAGTTAGTCAAAGAACACCCAAGGCACTAGAACGGCTCCTGATTAAGCAGTTCCGCAAATCCTTCTTCTCCCAGCACTGTAATACCCAGTTCCCTTGCTCTTGTCAGCTTGGAGCCGGCCGTTCCCCCGGCAATCAGATAATCAACATTTTTACTGACCGCAGAGAGCACCTTTCCTCCCCGGCCTTCAACCATTTCCTTGGCTTGCTGGCGCGTAAAGCGCTGCAGTGTTCCCGTAAAGACAAAACTTTTTCCCGCTAAATCTTCCTGGCCTTCTTTTTCCTGCTCCTCCAGAAAGTTGACTTCAGCCTGCTTTAATTTATGGATAACTGTTTTTGCCTCTGCTCCTTGGAAAAAACTTATCAGGGAGAAAGCAATCCGGGGACCTATCTCTTTCAACGCGATCAGCTCTGCGGAAGTGGCTGCGGCAAGACAGGGCAGGCTGCCAAAATGTGCTGCCAGCAGGCGTGCCGCTCGCTCGCCGACCAAGCGTATGCCCAGACCATAAAGGAGGCGGTGCAAGGGATTGTTCTTGCTGCGTTCAAGGACATTAAGCAGGTTGTTTGCCGACTTTTCACCCAAACGTTCCAACTTGAGCAAATCTTCCGCCGTTAAGGCATAAAGGTCACCCACATCATGAACCAACCCTGAATGGTAAAGTTGAGCAGCAAGGGATTCTCCCAGGCCGGAAATGTCCATCGCCTCCCGGGAAGCAAAGTGAATGATACGCTCCACCACTTGGGCGGGGCAGGCGGGATTGAGGCAGCGCAGGGCCGCCTCACCTTGAAGGCGCTTTGCCTCCCTGCCGCAGGAAGGACAGGACTGAGGCATGATAAAGGGGCGCTCCCCGCCGCTGCGCCTTTTTTTCAGCACCATGACAATTTCCGGGATTATCTCCCCGGCCTTATGTACCACCACCATATCCCCGATCATAACATCTTTTTCCCGGACGATCCACTCATTATGCAGGCTTGCCCTCTTAACCAGCGAACCGGAAAGTAACAGGGGATCCAGTTCGGCCAGGGGGGTAATTGTTCCTGTGCGCCCCACCGTGACGGTAATATCCCGGATGCGCGTTATTCCTTCCGCGGCAGCAAATTTATAGGCAATCGCCCAGCGGGGTGCCCGGCTGGTAGAACCGGCCTTCTCCTGCAAGAGCAAGTCATTAACCTTATAGACAACTCCATCGATTTCGTAAGGTAAGCTGTGGCGCAGTGTATTTATTTCAGCATAAAAATGCAGGGCTTCGTCCAGGTCTTGCAGCAAAGAAACGTGCGCATTAACTTTAAAGCCCAGGGCTTTAAGCAAGGCAAGAATCTCCCACTGGCTAGTTATACTTTTGTTACTGAGATTCACCAAGCTGTAAGCAAACAGATCGAGAGGTCTTTGGGCGGCCACCGCCGGGTCCAACTGGCGCAGTGAACCAGCCGCCGCATTGCGCGGATTGGCAAACAGGGAAAGCCCCTCCTGTTCCCTTTCCCGGTTCAATCGTGCAAAACCTTCCCGTGTCATAAAGACCTCTCCCCGCACCTCTGCCCGGATATCTTCCCGCAGGCGCAGGGGTAAACTCCTGATTGTGCAAAGATTCGCCGTAATATCCTCTCCCCGGTACCCGTCTCCCCGTGTCGCTCCGCGCACGAACTTGCCGTCTTCATAATAAAGGGAAACGGCAAGTCCGTCTATTTTGGGCTCGCCAACCAGCGTAATTGATCCCATGCCGAAAATTTTTTGCAGCCGCCGGTAAAATGCCAAAAGGGCATCTCCGGTAAAGGCGTTGTCCAGGCTGAGCATCGGCACCAAGTGCCGGACTTCGGCAAAAGCGGAAATGGGCGGGCCGCCAAGACGCCGGGACGGCGAATCATCGCTGCTGAGCTCCGGATATAGGCTTTCCAATTGCATAAGTTCCTGCATATACTGGTCGAACAGGGCATCACTGATGCATGGTGCGTCAAGGACATGATAATAATAGTTATGCTCATTAATTAGTTCACGCAACTCCGTCAGGCGCCGGGCTGCAGGTTCCCTATCCATCCTCTTTCACCTCTTAAACATTACAGGGCACGGTATCCGATATCCCGACGGCAGTATGCTCCTTCAAAGTTGATTGTTCCGGCCAGAAGATAGGCTTGTTGCTGCGCTGTTCTAAGATCAGCGCCCCAGGCAGTTACGCCGAGCACCCTGCCGCCGCTGCTTACGATCTTGCCGTCTTTAAAGGCAGTGCCCCCATGAAATACAACACCCTTTTCCGCCCGGGCTTTTTCAAGGCCATAAATTTCTTTACCCGTCTCATAGTTTCCGGGATAGCCATTAGAGGCCATAACCACACACACCGCCGCATCAGCAGACCAGCGTGGCGGCTCCAGTGCTGCCAGCTCTCCCCTGGCTGTTTGCATCAAGAGGGGCGGCAGGGGGGAACTGAGGCGGGGCATGACCACCTGTGTTTCCGGATCACCGAAACGGACATTGAACTCCAGCACCTTCAGACCTTCCGCCGTAAGCATACAACCGGCATAGAGCACACCGTTATATTCGATCCTTTCTGCTCGCAGTCCCTGCAGCACATGTGCAAAAACACGCTCCTTAGCTTCGCTTAGTAGTTTGGGTGTGAGTATCCCCGCAGGAGAATACGCACCCATGCCACCCGTATTCGGTCCCCGGTCCCCTTCAAAGACAGCCTTGTGATCCTGCGCGGAAGGGAGCATGATCATAGTATTGCCATCGGTTAGAACAAAAAGAGAGATCTCTTCCCCCTGCAGACATTCCTCCACCACGATTTGCGCACCGGCCTGACCGAAGATTTTCTGCACCATGAGCTGCTGTACCGCCGTGTGGGCGGAAGCTCTGTCCGCTGCCACCACAACGCCTTTTCCTGCGGCCAGGCCGTCTGCCTTGACAACCACGGGATATTCAATTTCATCCAAATAATCCATGGCTGCGGCAGCATCGTGAAAAACAGCATAAGCGGCACTGGGAATGCCATATTTTTTCATAAAAGCCTTGGCCCACACCTTGCTGCCTTCCAGACGGGCACCGCTGCCACCGGGGCCAAAGATATGCAAATCCGCATCCCTAAAAAGATCGGCTATTCCCCCCACCAGGGGAGCTTCAGGCCCCACCACGGTGAGATCTATCCCCTTTCCCCGGGCAAAATCTCTCAGTTTAAAGATTTCAGCCGGATCAATGGGCACGCATTCAGCCAGAGCGGCAATACCCGCGTTGCCGGGAGCGCAGAATATTTTTTCCACTTCCGCGCTTTTGGCCAGCTGCCAGACCAGTGCATGCTCTCTGCCGCCTCCACCCACTACAAGAATGCGCACCGGCGGTACCCCCTAATGTTTAAAATATCTTTTCCCGGTAAACAGCATGGCTATATTAAATTTCTCACACGTTGCGACAGCTTCCGTATCCCGCTTGGAACCTCCCGGCTGCACAATGGCAGTAACGCCATGCTCCGCCGCCAGCTCTACCCCGTCTTTAAAGGGGAAGAAAGCATCGGAAGCCATCACGCTTCCCTTTACATTATTGCCGGCCTGTTCCACAGCAATTTTCACCGCGCCTACACGATTCATCTGACCCGCGCCAATTCCCAGGGTCTGACCCCCCTTGGCGATCACGATTGCATTGGATTTAACATGCTTTACTACTTTAAGGGCAAAAAGCAGATTTTTCAACTCAAGCCCGGTAGGCTTGCGCTCAGTAACTGTTTTCCATTGTGCGACGTAGTAGCGCTCTTTCAGATCATCCTGCAACAGCAGGCCGCCACTTACTTTTTTGTAATCGTACCCTCTTTCTTTGCGCACACCGGAAGGAATCTCCAGTAGGCGGACATCTTTTTTTTGCGCAAATACTTCCAGCGCCTCAGGCGAGAAGGAGGGGGCTACCACTACCTCCAGGAATATTTCCTGCATCTGCATGGCTGTTTCCCTGTCTACCTCCCGGTTCAGGGCTACAATCCCGCCAAAGATGGAAACCGGATCCGCCGCATAAGCTTTTTGATAAGCGTCCAGCAAGTTGCCGGCGATACCCACGCCACAAGGGTTGGTATGTTTTACGGCCACAGCGACCGGTTCATCGAACTCCCCGGCCATCTCCCAGGCAGCCTGCAGGTCATTGATATTGTTAAAAGAAAGCTCCTTTCCCTGCAGTTGTTTGGCTTCTGCCAGACTACCCCGCGGCGCCAGCGGTTCCTGATAAAAAGCGGCCTGCTGATGGGGATTTTCCCCATAACGAAGGTCCATCACTTTGACAAAAGGAAGGGTTATCTTCTGTGGAAACACTTCACCTTCCCGCCTATTGTCTAATAAGTAGTGATCCTCCAGATAATTGCTGATTACGCTGTCGTAATACGCGGTATGCGCTAAGGCCTTCACCGCAAGTTGGAAACGGGTCTGTTGCGAAAGATCTCCCGCGCTGCACAGTTCTTTAATAACGGCATTGTATTTTGACGGATCTACAATAACTATTACATGCTGATAATTTTTAGCAGCCGCCCTGACCATGGTGGGACCGCCGATATCGATATTTTCAATGGCCTCATCCAGAGGAACATCACCCTTGCTGACCACATCGATAAAAGGATAAAGATTTACCGCAACGAGGTCAATACCGATGATACCGTGCTCTTCCATCTGGCGGCGATGCAGCTCCATATCTCGGCGTCCCAGAATACCACCATGCACTAAAGGATGAAGGGTTTTTAATCTTCCCTCCAGGATCTCCGGAAATCCTGTCAGTTCGCTTACATCTGTGACTTTGCATCCCGCCTCTCTTAAAGTGCGGGCCGTACCCCCGGTGGAGATAATCTCCCAACCCATTGCTGCCAGTTCACGGGCAAAATCCACAACTCCTCCTTTATCGGAGACGCTGATTAGCGCCCTTTTAGTTTTCATCTGCCAGACACCTTCTCCCTTCCAAGTGTAGTTTACCCTCTATAAACAGCTGAATCGCCCGGGGATAAAGGCGATGTTCGACCTTGTGGATGCGCGCATGCAAGGATTCCTCCGTGTCCTTATCACAGACCGGGACTGCTTCCTGCAAAATTATCGGTCCTGTGTCTAATCCCTCATCAACAAAGTGAACGGTGCAACCGCTGACCTTTACTCCGTAGGCAAGGGCCTGTTTTACTCCGTCCAACCCCGGAAACGCCGGGAGCAGTGACGGGTGAATGTTCATAATCCTGCTCTTAAATTCCTGCACGAAAGAAGCGGTGAGCAAGCGCATAAAGCCGGCTAAAATTACCAGGTGGATTCTTCTGTTGTGTAAAATTTCCAATATTGCTTTGTCGTAGGCGTCCCGCCTTTCATGCTCACGCGGATCGATAAAGAGGGCCTCAATACCACTATCCCTTGCCCGCTGCAGCGCATATGCACCCTTGCGGTCACTGATAACCACGGCCACACGTCCACTGATCCCCCCATTTTGCACCGCGTTGACAATCGCCTGCAAGTTGCTGCCGTATCCCGACGCCAGTACAGCCATATCCATTCTATTTTCCTCCTACAAAAACAGATAAGCGTAACGCTGGCATTTTGCCTGCCTGTTTTCTACACAGTTATCTCCACGCTAGTATCTGTACCTTTGTCTTTCTCTATGTACCCAATCGACCAGGCTAGCCGGCCTTTTTCCTTAAAATAGTGAAGAACTTCATCCGCTGTACCGGAGGGGACAATCATGGTCATGCCGATCCCCATATTAAATGTACGGTACATTTCCCTTTCCTGTATATTACCCTTTTCCTGCAACAGCTTAAATATGGCAGGCAGATCCCAGGATCGCTTCCGCAGAACCGCCCTGGTCCCTGGAGGCAGTATGCGCAGCAGATTTAACTCCAGTCCGCCGCCTGTAATGTGAGCCAATCCTCTTAAGGGGTACTGCTGCAGCAGCGGCAGCACAAGTGGCACATAAACAGCGGTAGGTTTAAGCAGTTCCTCTCCCAGTGAGCATTGCAGGGGAGAATAGAGAGCCATCGGATCGAGCGACAAATGTTCAAAAAAAACCTTACGCACCAGTGAATAACCGTTGCTGTGCAGACCGTTGGAGGCCAGTCCAATCACAACATCGCCCGGCATAATATCTTTTCCGGTGATGATGCTCTCCTTTTCGGCAATGCCCACGGCAAAACCGGCCAAGTCGTATTCGCCGGGAGGATAAAATCCAGGCATTTCGGCTGTTTCGCCACCGAGCAGGGCACAGCCGGCAAGGCGGCACCCTGCGGCGATGCCGCTGATGATCTCTGCCGCATGATCAACATCCAGTTTCCCCACCGCCAAATAATCCAGAAAAAAAAGGGGGTCAGCCCCCTGTACCAACAGATCGTTGACACACATGGCCACTAGGTCGATGCCGACTGTATCATGTTTGTTCATCATCACGGCGATCTTCAGCTTGGTGCCCACTCCATCGGCAGCGGCAGCAAGGACGGGTTCCCGGTAACGTTGCCAGTCAGGTTTGAAAAAACCGGCAAAACCACCTATATCCATCATTACTCCAGGGCGAAAATTTTGCCCGACCATTGTTTTGATACGATGTACCAACGCATCGCCGGCCTCAATATTTACGCCGGCCTTGTTATAATCAAAGCCTTCTCCTTGCATAGAGAATCACCTTCCAAAACTTGTTACTGCTCAGGCATACATTTAAATAGGGTAATCCCCACTGAAACAGGCCATGCAAAAATGGCCGGCAGGCAGTCCTGCGGCAGCCAGCATACCGGCATGGCTTAAATAGCCTAGTGTGGTCACCCCAATCTGCGCACGGATCTCCTCCACCTCCCGGTGGGAACCGATCAGTTCCTCATAGGTTGGAGTATTTATGCCGTAATAGCATGGGCAGATAACCGGCGGGGAGCTGATCCGCAGGTGGACCTCCCGCGCCCCGGCCCGGTAAAACATGTCTACGAGCCGTTTACTTGTTGTTCCCCGTACGATAGAGTCATCCACAACCACAACCCTTTTCCCTTCGATCACTTTTCGCACGGGGTTTAATTTTAACTGCACCCCAATGTCCCGCTCCTGTTGACTCGGCTGGATAAAGGTGCGTCCGATGTAGCGATTTTTTATTAAAGCGACTTCATAGGGGAGACCAATTTCTTCAGCAAAACCGGAGGCGGCAGCCATGCTCGAATCGGGAACACCGGCAACCACATCGGCGTCAGCCGGCTGTTCACGGGCAAGGCGCCGCCCCAGTTCTTTACGGACAAGGTGGACATTTTGCCCATTTATATCGCTGTCAGGGCGGGCAAAATAAATAAATTCAAAAATACAAAGCGCTTGGCGATGGACGGGAAGTACAGGCACACTGCACAAGCCTTCCCGGTCGATTATAAGCATCTCCCCTGGTTGAACATCCCTGAACATTTCTGCACCAATCGTGTCAAAGGCACAGCTCTCAGAAGCAAGAACATAATACCCCCGCCACTTCCCCAAGGAAAGGGGTCTGACGCCGTGCGGATCGCGCACACAGATAAGTTTGTCTTCCGTCAGAAAAAGAAAAGAATATGCGCCATGCAGATAAGGCAGAACTCCTTTCAGGGAAGATTCAAGATCACTGTAGCCGTAACGTGCCACCAGGTGGGCAATAAGTTCGCTATCTGTGGTCGTCTGAAAAATTGAGCCTTCCTTTTCCAATCTTTCCCGCAGTTCCTCCCCGTTAACCAGGTTGCCGTTATGCGCTACGGCCAGGCTGCCATGCCGGTAGCTGAGCAGCAGGGGTTGGGCGTTCTCCTGGCGATCATCACCGGTAGTGGAATAGCGAACATGTCCGATCGCTGCAATGCCATTGATATTATCCAATTCATTAAACTTGGCCAATTGCTCTGAAACCAATCCCGGTCCTTTGCGTAAGTGAACCTTTCGCCCGTCGCTGAGAGCGATCCCTGCACTTTCCTGTCCGCGGTGCTGCAGCGCATAAAGGGCGTGGGTCGTTACTTTGGCTAAATCGCATCCCGGAGCAAATATACCAAAGATACCGCAACATTCATCCATCTTCATCTCGCCGCCGCAGCGAAGATAAAAGTCCATCTGCTACTTCACCTCCAGCAGGCGGCGCAGCACTTCCGCGTAAGCATCGGTCACGCCGCCGAGATCCCGGCGAAAACGGTCCTTGTCCAGCTTTTCTCCGGAGCCCGCATCCCAGAAACGGCAGGTGTCGGGAGAGATCTCGTCGCCCAGCAATATTTCTCCCTTAAAGCGGCCGAACTCCAGCTTGAAATCAACCAGAATGATCTGACGTTTTTTCAGGTAACTTTGCAACAGTTCGTTTGTGCGCAGCGATAGCTCCTCCATCCGGGCAAGCTCCTGTGCGCTTGCCAGCCCCAGAGTCTGAACATGGTACTGGTTTAGCATGGGGTCATGCAGAGCGTCGTTCTTCAGGTTAAGCTCAAGCACCGTGCTGTTAAGAGGTGTCCCTTCAGTTAAGCCAAGGCGCTTGGCCAGGCTGCCGGCCGCGACATTACGCACAATTACTTCAATCGGAATGATCTGTAGGGCGCGCACCAGCATTTCACGCTCACTGAGCTTTTTTACAAAGTGCGTGGGTATCCCCTCGTTATGCAACATGGCAAAAAACAGCGAGGCAATACTATTGTTCAAAACACCCTTGTTTACCAGATCCTCTTTTTTTAAGCCATCAAACGCAGTGGTTGTATCCTTGTATTCCACAATATAACAGGCAGGATCATCGGTCCGGTAAACCCGCTTGGCCTTGCCTTCGTATAAAAATTCCTTTTTTTGCATTTGCCCTCCTCCCCGCAGTTAAGTCAATACTGCGGCACTAATCAATACCAAGCCGCTCAAATATATAAGAAACAAAGCGCAGGCTGTGCTTCGATTCAAAACAGGCGGCAAGCTCCTGTGGCGTAAGCAGCGCGGCAATCCTCCCGTCCTGTGCCAGCAAATTTTGCAAAGGTGCTCCCTCTTCCCAGGAACGCATGGCATAGCGCTGCACCAGGTCATAGGCCTCTTCGCGCGTGATTCCTTTCTCCACAAGAGCAAGCATTACCCCCTGGGAATAAATAAGGCCTCCGGTTAACTGCAGATTCTTTTTCATCTGTTCCGGATACACATGCAGCCCAGTGATGATACGGCTTGCCTGGTTAAGCATATAATCAACAAGGATCGCCGCATCAGGAAAGATTACCCGCTCCGCCGCGGAATGGGAGATATCCCGCTCATGCCAGAGGGGAATATTTTCCAGGGCCACCTGCCCATAAGCCCTGACCAGACGCGCCAGCCCGCTTAATTGTTCACAGGAAACAGGATTGCGCTTGTGCGGCATAGCGGATGAACCCTTCTGACCCTGATAAAAAGGCTCCTCCAGCTCCCGCACCTCCGTTTTCTGCAAAGAGCGGATCTCCACGGCGATCTTCTCCAGAAAAGAGGCGATGATCGCCAGGACCATCAGTAATTCCGCATGGCCGTCCCGCTGAAGAATCTGCGTCGATATGCGTGCTGCCTTCAAGCCGAGGCGCCGGCAAACATCCGCTTCAATCCAGGGATCGAGAAAAGCATAGGTCCCCACCGCCCCGGAGATCTTACCGTAAGAGACTGCCTCTTTAGCCCTCTGCAGGCGGATGTGGTGCCGCCCTGTTTCCTCCCACCAGAGGGCAAATTTTAATCCGAGTGTAATGGGCTCGGCGTGGATGCCATGGGTACGGCCAATCATTAGTGTATCACGGTGACGCAGAGCCTGCGCACGGAGAGAGGAAGCCAGGTTATTAAGCCCCTTTTCCAACAGGGTGCAGGTCTCCCTGAGCAACAAGGAAACGGCCGTATCCACCACATCGTACGAAGTCAGTCCATAATGAAAATAGCGGGATTCCTCTCCCAGGCTTTCTGCTACGCAGCGGGTAAAGGCCACCACATCGTGGCGCGTAACCTGCTCAATTTCCGCAATTCGCTCCACTGAAAAAACAGCCTTCCGCGCAATCGCTTCCGCCGCTTCCCGGGGAATTATCCCTTTATCCGCCAGGGCAAAACATACCGCTATCTCAATATCCAAAAATTTGCGGTAGCGGTTTTCCAGCGTCCAGATACGGCCCATTTCAGGTCTTGTATATCTTTCGAGCAAGCCATAAACCTCCCGACCCGGTTATTATACACCTGTTTCT
>DMPF01000078.1 GCA_003456095.1 Bacillota bacterium | reverse complement strand
CCAGGCCGGTGCCAATGAAAGGACAACTTCAAAAAGAGCCACGGCAGGAACATTTAATGTGCTGCGGCTGACCGCGATGAGGCCAAATGTGCCGGCAAGAAATACTACCGGGATAACTGCCAGCCCGGCATAAAAGAAGGACTTACGGACCGCACTCGTATTTTTACAGGCATAAACTCTTGACCAAAAACCCTGGTGAAACAGATTGGCGGAGACGATGGCGATAATGAGTGTGAGGGTAAATTCTAAGCCGCCCCGGTACCCCATGCTCAGCAGCGAGGGGTCGATTTCCCGCAGTGACGCCGCAATATTCCCCGGCCCGCCTGAGATGACAATGACAGCGGCAAAAACAAGCAACAGGGTTGGTATAATAATCGCTGCCTGTATGGCATCGGTGAAGATAGAGCCACGGATGCCACCGTAGGCAGTGTAGATAAGTGTTCCCGCGCCGACCAGGAGGGCAGTCAGCCACAGGGGGAAACCTACCGTCATATTTACGGCCAGGGCGATACCGGTTAACTCGGCACAAAGAAAAACAACCATATAGAAAATCCCCACCAGCAGGGTTAAAGCATACATGGGTCGGCCAAAACGGTAGTAAACAAATTCCACGAGGGAGGAACCATTAGGGGCAATACGGCGTATGCGCGTTCCTAATTTGGCAAAAATCATGATTGACAAACCCTGTGCCAGCGCGTATCCCGTTATGGCGGTAATTCCGCCCCATGTGCCTGCTTCCGCGGGCGCAAAAAGTATCCATGCCCCCATTATGGAGGCAAATATCGTAGCTGTGGAAAGATACGTCCCAAGTGTGCCTCTGGCGGTAAGATAGGCATCCAGCGTGGCATAATGTTGCTTGGTGCGGTAAATATAAAGTACCCCAAGCAAGGTAAACACTGTTACTGTGAGAAATATGAGATAAGTCATGACGGCCAACACCCCTTCTCTGATAAAATAACGGAAAAGCGGGCCACCGAAGGCCCGCAATAAAAAGCACATTGCTTTAATTACCTTTCCTTCGCTGGCATTACCCAGACGGACTGTACCGCAGTCCGCAAAACAGGTTCAAGGGTTTGGGAACTTCATTGTGTTCCCCTCTCAGCCTCCACTCGGAAGCACCCCTGGTACAATATTTACTTTTTAAGGTATTATACAACAAATAAAAAAGAAGATGCAAGTACTTTCCCGGCATTTTTTGCCGATAGTTATTTTCAAACTAAACTATCTCCCCATTTCAGGCAAGATTAATCTCCTGACAAAGGTAAACATCCTGTATGGCGTTTAAGATGCCGATCCCTTCCTGCATGCTTTTTTGAAATGCTTTTCTGCCGGAAATCAGCCCCATGCCGCCGGCCCGTTTGTTAATTACTGCCGTACGCACCGCCTGCTCAATATCATGCTCTCCTGAAGCTCCGCCCGAATTGATCAGCCCGATCCTGCCCATAAAGCAGTTGACAACCTGATAGCGGGTCAGGTCAACCGGGTGATCTGAAGTCAATTCAGTATAAACTTTTTTACTAGTTTTACCAAAATTAAGGGCCTGGAAACCCCCATTGTTCTCCGGCTGCTTCTGCTTGACGATATCGGCGCCGATTGTGGCGCTGAGGTGATTTGCCTGGCCCGTTAAATCGGCGGAAAGATGATAATCGGTGCTGTCCTTTTTAAACGCAGCATTTCTCAAATATGCCCACAGTATGGTTACCAGCCCCAGCGAATGGGCATATTGAAAAGCTTCAGATACTTCAACAATCTGCCTGCGGCTTTCTTCCGAACCAAAGTATATGGTGGCGCCAACGGCAACAGCACCCATATCAAAGGCCTGCTGCACACCGGCGAAAAGAGTCTGATCGTGTTTTTCCGGGTAAGTAAGCAGCTCATTATGATTGATTTTCAGTATAAAAGGAATTTTATGGGCATATTTGCGCGCCACCATGCCCAGCGCCCCTAGCGTGGAAGCCACAGCATTGCAGCCCCCCGCCAAAGCCAGCCTGACAATGTTTTCCGGATCAAAATAAATAGGGTTGGGGGCAAAAGAGGCCCCAGCTGAGTGTTCGATACCCTGGTCCACCGGCAGGATGGAGAGATGCCCCGTTCCGGCAAGCCGGCCTGTATTATATAGATGCTGCATATTGCGCAGCACAGGCGCCGGCCTGTCAGATTGGACGAAAACACGGTCGATAAAGTCAGCGGACGGGGCAAATAATTGTTCCCGGGAAACGGTCTTGCAGGTATGGTTCAGCAAGTAATCCGCATCCCTGCCCAGCAGTTTGACAATTTTATCAATCATATTAAACCCTCCTAATACTTAAATATTTTAGCATCTGCTCAGGTTTACATTTACACCTGAGTGCAGCATGAACAGTCACAAATATTTATATTTTCCCTGGACCTCATTTATCTTATACAACGCTGTTTTTTTAAACAATGAACCTCAGGGCTTTAGGCAGAATGTCAATCTCCACAGGGGTTTTGCCCGGTTGCTCTCCATCCATTTCCAGAAGAATATCCGCTGGGGATTCAATGCGAACTTTTTTGCCCCGGAATAACTCCACTCCGGCAATTTTCAGATGATTGCCCCGGTAAACCCGGTAGAGGTTGGCCAGCAATCTGAGCTTGGGCATATCTCTAATTAATAGAAAATCCAACAGGCCGTCATCCAATATTGCCAGGGGTGTTATACGCATACCCCCGCCAAAATACTGTCCATTCCCGGCAACAAAAACAACGGCTTTTCCCCGCCAGCGGATACTGTCATCGATCACTGCCGACACATCCTGATTGCGGTATAGTATGATGGAGCCAATGGTGCTGAGTAGAAAAAAAAGCAACCCACCCAGCACCCTGGAGTTATGACGAGTCCTGCTCACCATAAAACCACCGAGTCCCACATCGGCAATATTGCAAAAATAACGCTGCGCGGTTTCACCATCATGCCGGGCAAAGGTAATTAAACCTACGTCCAATCGCCGCACCTGTCCCCTGGCAATCCGCCGTGCCGCCTCGGGGATATTCCGGGGCAACTGGACGCTGCGCACAAAATCACCGCCTGTCCCTGTGGAGATAATTCCCAGAGAAGCTTTTTCCCTTGTTTCCTGGTCAACCGCAAAAAACCCGTTAACTACTTCGTTAAGGGTGCCG
>DMPF01000197.1 GCA_003456095.1 Bacillota bacterium | reverse complement strand
ATGGAAACGGCATAATATACGGCATAAGTCAGTGAAAATGTGCGCACACTGCGAAATGACGCAACCCGGCTTTCCAGACCCCTTTCCTGAAAAAAATGGTTCAGGTAGCGAGCCGCCTCCTCTTCCTGCGTTGAAGCAGATGGCCGCGGGCCGATATTTACGGATAAATGTTCAACTATACTCAACAATAAACTCATATTTCATCACCGTTGCCAAATAATTTAATTTTTATACCTTTGATCAGGCATTCTGTGCCCCGCAGGATCTCGGTTTCAGCGCCGCAGGCAGGGCAGTTGAAGGAAGGCAGCGGTTCTTCGCAGCCTCGGAACGAAAATTCAAGCACCCTTTCCGCAGCACAGTTGCTGCAGTATACCACCGCTTCCCCCTCCTGCACATGCAGCATTGAGCCTTCAAGAATTGTCCCCTGGGTGAGTGTTTGATATGTTTGCTGCAACCAGGCAGGGTCAAGAAAGGTTAGCTTGCCGATTAACAATTCCACTTCCAGTACCGCTGCAGCGTTTTGCTCAGCCGCAGCCTGAGTAACAGTCGCGATGATACGGGATATTATACCAGACTCGTGCATTATTGCTTCTCCCCCCCCAGCCTCTCCCGGCGTTCACTGTCCAGACGTGTGTAAAGTTCCTGTAAGTTTTTGGCAAAAGCCGGCGGTTTATCATTCTCCACGATTTTTACCGCCCCGTTAGGGCAGCATGGCGCACATACGCCGCAACCGATACACCAATCCATATCAACCCTGCTAACCCCGTCTGCCATTGTCACTGCATTAACGGGACAGGCAACCACGCAGGCAGCACAGCCGCTACATTCCTCTGCCACTACCTGCCGCATATAGTAAACAGCCATGAGCATATCCCGGGGTATAAGCCGCTTACGGATTGCCCCAACACTCCAGCAGGCACAACCGCAGCAGTTGCAGATATGCTTTATTCCCTCTTCCGCATTGTCAGTAAAATGAACCAGCCCATGGGCAACAGCCTTGCGTATTACCGCCAGGGCTTCGTCCCTGCTGATCTCCCGCCCAAGTCCGCCGTTAATCACGCTTTCCGCCAGCTCGTCCAACTTGATGCAGACATCGGTGGGATGGCCGCAGCTCTCACCTTTTCTCAACTCGTAAATTACACGGCAGGTACAGTGTACCAGGGCATACTTCCGGGCTTTTTGGATAATCCGTTCGATTGTTTCCGTGGGATAGACGCTCTGCCAGCGGGGATCCAATGAGGCGCTCAGGGGGATATAGCGGTATGCCTTGGTCTTATCAGCCTCGCTTTTGTAAAGACCCATCCGCGCTTTCCGGTAATCGCCATCGCTCTCCAGGTCAACCAAGCGGTGCGTAAGTTCATTTTTCTCCCCTTTCCAGTAAAAGACCTGGCTAAAGCCGTAGCCGTTTTTGATCAAGGCATAACCTTTTTTATTCCCTGCCGCTGTCCCGGCAAAAACAAGGCCTCGCGCCACCAGTCCATCCAGGATCGCCTCCAGTTGCTCCAGGGGCAAGGCTCCTGCGTCGGCAATCTCCTGCAGCGGCAGGTAATGCAAAGGCACGGGACTTAATGGTACAGCCTTGAGCGCTTCTGCCTCCGCTTCACTAAAAATTTCCCGCAGCACTTTTTGCAGGGCGCCGCCCGGCGGCACGTAATCCAGCCACATATAGGTGCTGCCGCACCATCTTTCCGCCAGTTCAGTGTAAACATCCCGATTGCTCAGCTCCATTTTAGCTTCGTCCATAGATATGCACCTCCTTGAATATGATTTCATTCCGGAAAGCTTCATCCAAACTGTCAGTAGTGAGCAGGCGACAGATACGCCGAAAGCGTCCTCCAGATCGGCATGTAAGCAGCCGAAGGCGAACAATCCGCGGATACGGCCCTTCGCAAAGTATAGCAATATTCTGTCATGAGTGTCAACAACATAAACACCTGCTGCCTTATAGCGAAAGGTTGAATATTTCACGCAGTTCACTGTCGGACATTTCGGTCAGCCACATTTCTCCGGCTGATACTGTCAGATCAGCCAGTTCTTTTTTTGCCTCCAACATGGTATTGATTTTTTCCTCCAGTGTGCCAATGGTAACGAATCTGTGTACTGTAACATTCATTCTCTGTCCGATACGGTATGCTCTGTCTGTGGCTTGGTCTTCCACTGCCGGGTTCCACCATAAATCATAGTGAATTACATGACTCGCCGCTGTCAGGTTCAGGCCGGTACCGCCGGCCTTCAGGGAAACCACCATCAGCCTGCAGTCCGGATTGTGTTGAAACGCTTCGACCAGCTTTTCCCGTGCTTTTCTCTGCAAGCTGCCGTGAAAAAAGCTGACCGGTATGGCCAGCATGCTTTCCAGCATCTGTACCAGCAGTTCGCCCATTTCTTTGTACTGGGTGAAAATCAGAGCTTTTTCCTTTTGCTGCACTATCTGCCGCAGTAATGCCAGCGCCATCTCTGCTTTGCCGGAATAATGGGGTTCCGGTTGGCCTTTTTTGGCGAAATGGACAGGATGATTGCATATTTGTTTCAGTGCCGTCATCAAGCTGAAGATCAAACCCCTTCTCGCCATTCCGTCACTGTCACTGACCCTGTTCATTTCCCGCTCCAGCACCTCGTGGTACAGCGCGGCCTGCTGCGCTGTCAGGCGGCAGTATTCATTTTTGATTGTTTTCTCCGGCAAATCTGAAACCACGGTTTTATCCGCTTTCATCCTGCGTAAAATAAAGGGCGCGATGGCTTTGCGCAGCAATCCGGCTCGTTCCATATCCCTGTACTTCTCAATCGGTACGGCAAAACGCTGTCCGAACTCTTTTCTTGATCCCAGGAACCCGGGCAGGATGAAATTAAAGATACTCCAAAGTTCATCAAGCCTGTTTTCCACCGGTGTGCCGCTCATTGCCACATACCCGTCGGCCCGGAGTGATTTTAATGCCATTGCCTGGGCGCTGTCGGCATTTTTCACATTCTGTGCTTCATCAATCACCAACAGGCCCCAACGCTTTGTTGACAGCAGTTCCTTGTCGTTGCGCGCCACGCCGTAACTGGTAATAATCACGTCTGTCCCTGCTGTCTGCAGTTCCCTTTCTGGACCGTGACAGATAGCGATCTTGAGCGACGGCGCAAAACGGGCACATTCTTTCTCCCAGTTGCCAAGCAGCGTGGTGGGGCAGACTACCAGTGCCGGTCTGTGCAGTTTCCCATCTTCTTTGAGTTTTAGGATAAGTGCAATCACCTGCACTGTTTTGCCAAGGCCCATATCGTCAGCCAGGCAACTGCCAAGCCCTCTGTCATGATTGCCGTACAGCCATCGCAGGCCACGTTCCTGATAGGGGCGAAGTTTGGCCTGCAGCCCCGCCGGCACAGCCACGTTTATCTCCGTATGCAGATCAGCCAGAAGCTTCGCCAAAACGACATCATGCTCAAACCTGACATCGCCGGCCTCTCCCGTCAGGCCGGCGCGCAGCAATTGGGTTGGCCCGAGCTTTGGCAGAGGTTTTTTTATCTGCGTTAAAATACGATCAATATCATCCGGCTGCAGCAAAAGATAAGTGTCGCGGTAATGCACAATCCCTGACGCATCCATGGCCAGCTTTTTAAACTCCTCTCCGCTCAGACGCACATCGCCCAGCGACACTTCCCAGTCAAAAGAAACCATCTCGGCGACGGAAAGATAAGTAACGTTTTTTTCTTTGCACTTGGCAGATAAAACAAGCCTGGGTGAAACAATGGAGCGCAGATCTTTTGGTAGAAGCATCCTGATACCAAGTATTGCCAGCACTTCTTTGCCCTCGCCCAAGAAACGCACCAACTCGTCCGTTCCCATGGCAAGCGCCTGTTCTCCCTTATTGGCGAGCATTTTCTTCAGTTCGGGACAATAGCCGGCTGCTGCTGCAACTTGTCTTGCCACCATGGCCAGCACTTCACCTGCCGGACGGCAAAAAGCATCTGCTCCGGCGAACAGACTGGCCAAAGGCACCGGTGGCACAAGCGGATCTTCCCTGTCTTCCACATCAAGAAAGAACCTGAATTTTTTCTGACGCCCGATCGGCAGCTCAATGCGTACCAGCGGACCGAAGCGGCCGGTAAACCCCGACAAGCTTCCCAGCCAGTCAGCTACCGCTTTACCTGTCTTTCTTTCTTCGAATTTTTCCGGGCGGTAGTCGGCCATCCTGAAAAAGGAGAGGCACAGTTTGTCGTCCGCTTCAATTTTACCGAATTCCAACATAATGCACGCCAGATAAAGTGACAATATTTCTTCTACGCCTTGCCTGCCAGGCAAGACCGCCTTATTTTTGCGATTAAAAATCAGCTCGGGTGGCATTATTTTGGTCAGCATCTCTATAACCGCCAAAACATCGTCATCACGCATTAGCGGTCTGTAAGAAAGATAAAAATGGCCTGTTTTCTGATAAACGGCTTCCGGCACAAAGGCGGACGCCTGTGCCAGTGCAAGCGACACCGAAGCGGCGGCGCTCAAAAATTTTACTTCAGGAGAGCCGTCAAGCAGCAAAGGCATCTCCAAAAACGTTTTCAGCAAAGCAGGTAACCCTCTCTTTATGC
>DMPF01000225.1:5207-5386 GCA_003456095.1 Bacillota bacterium | reverse complement strand
TAGAGTGGCTGAGCAGCCCGCAGGGTCAGAAACTGTTTGCCGATACCAACCATGAGTTTCCGGCTAATCCCAATGTGGAGCCCCATCCGATTATTGCCGGCTTCGGCACTTATATTACTGATCCTCTTGCCAAGTCTGAGTACGGTCGGCTGCAGGTGGAGGCGATCAAACTGCTGGAC
>DMPF01000225.1:0-4891 GCA_003456095.1 Bacillota bacterium | reverse complement strand
GAGGCGATCAAACTGCTGGACGAGGCTGGATATAAGTGAGCTTGCTAAAGAATGCGGTATTGCAACGATTATCGGGACACGGGCAGGGTTGGCGCAACCTGCCCGTGTTGCCGCTTTTGCTTGCCTTGCTGGTTGTGTTGCCGGTACTGGTCGTCAGTTCCGCCCTCCTCACGCCGACCCGGGAGGTATGGCTGCATCTGGGGCGGACGTTGTTACCGGAGATGGGCCGTAACACCTTTTTACTGTTGGTGGGTGTTGGCATCGGCACGCTGCTGCTGGGGGTGAGCCTCGCCTGGCTGGTGGTAGCGTACCGTTTTCCGGGCCGTGGTATGCTGGAATGGCTGCTGGTGCTGCCCATGGCCGTTCCTGCCTATGTACAGGCCTTTGTTTATATGGCTACTTTTGACTTTGCCGGCCCGGTTCAGACAGCCTTGCGCCCATTTTTCAATGACTTAACCTGGTTCCCGGAGATCCGCTCCGGGATGGGCGCCGTCCTGGTGATGACTTTGGTCTTATATCCTTATGTTTACCTGCTGGCCAAGGCTGGATTTCGTGAGCAGAGTGGAGTGCTGATGGAAGCTGCCCGTGTCATGGGACACAGTCCGACAGCGGTCTTTGTGCGGGTTACCCTGCCGCTGGCCAGACCTTCCATCGCGGCCGGTCTGGCACTGGCAGTAATGGAAGCCCTTGCTGACTTTGCCACGGTTCGCTTTTTCAACTTTCCGACCCTTTCTGACGGGGTGATCCGGGTCTGGCATGGTATGATGGACCTGCGTGCCGCTTCTGAATTGGCTGGACTGCTGGCGTTGGCAGCGCTGGCCATTATCCTGCTGGAGTATGCCCTGCGCGGGCGTACCCGCTATTTCCAGGCAGGCGGGAAAGCGCCCGGCATTACGCCAACCGCCCTTCCGGGCTGGCGTGGCTGGCTGGCTGCAGCCGCCTGCCTGCTGGTAGTGGCGGCAGCGTTTGTCCTGCCGGTCGGGCAACTCTTTTCCTGGACGCTGCGCGAGCTGCCCCATCAGCCGGCCGGCACCCTGGCAGTCTATGGCCAGCTGGCCCGTAACAGCATTGCCCTTTCCGCGCTGGCGGCATTTTTTGCTACCATCACAGCGCTGCTGCTGGCGAGCTGGAGCCGTCTCACATCCAGCCGGGCCGCCTTTGTGCTGGCGAAGCTTGCCACCAGCGGTTATGCCATGCCGGGGGCGGTCATCGCCGTGGGCATTATCGTGCCTTTGTCTGTCTTTGACCACGCGCTGAACAATTTCCTGATTGCCTGGCGCGGAATCAGTGTGGGACTTGTGTTAACCGGTTCTGTGGCGGGCCTTGTTTACGCCTACGTTGTCCGCTTCATGGCCGTCAGCTACGGCAGCGTCGATTCCAGCCTGGAAAAAATTACGCCGAATGTAACGGCAGCTGCCCGCCTCCTGGGCGCCGGGCCGTGGCGGCTGCTGTGGCGCGTCCATCTCCCGCTGGTAATGCCCGGCATGGTCGCCGGCGCAATCCTCGTTTTTGTCGATGTGATGAAGGAGCTGCCCATTACCATGATGATGCGTCCCTTTGGCTATGATACCCTGGCGGTATGGGTCTGGCAGATGGCCGCTGAATCTGCCTGGGGCGGCGCCTCCTTGCCGGCGCTGGTGATTGTGCTGGCTGGCCTGGTGCCGGTAGTCTTATTAATGCGGCTTGCCGCACGCAAAAATTAAAGGGAGGGAAAAGCGAAACGATGTTTTTTATGACAAACAAAGCGGCAGTATGCCAGGCAGAAAACGGGCCGGCATACGTCCAGCTTGACAATGCCTCAAAATATTTTAACGGCAATCCTGCCGTATTAAGGCTGACAATTGGTATCGACAAGGGTGAGTTTTTTTCTTTGCTTGGCCCGTCCGGTTGCGGGAAAACAACCACCTTGCGGCTGATTGCCGGGCTGGAGCGCCCCGATGAGGGGGCTGTCAGTATCGGCAAAGAGGTGGTGGCTTCGGTGGATACATGGGTTTCTCCTGAAAAAAGGGGCATTGGCATTGTCTTTCAGGACTATGCCCTGTTTCCCCATATGACGGTGGCGCAAAATGTGGCCTTCGGGCTGAAAGGGTGTAGACGGGAGCAGATCAGGCCCCGGGTTAACGAACTGCTGGAACTGACCAGCCTTATGGGACTAGCGGGGAGGTATCCGCACGAACTTTCCGGTGGTCAACGGCAGCGGGTGGCGCTGGCTCGCTCGCTGGCGCCACGCCCGCGCGTCATTTTGCTTGACGAGCCATTTTCCAACCTTGACGCCGACTTACGCGAAGAACTGCGCCGTGAGACGAAGCGTATCCTCAAAGAGCATGGTGCCACGACAATTCTTGTTACGCATGACCAGGAGGAGGCTTTCTCCCTTTCCGACCGGGTCGGTGTGCTGCAGGGCGGCGCACTGGCGCAACTGGGCAGCCCTGCCGAAATATACCACCGGCCGCACAGCAAGTTTGTCGCCGACTTTGTCGGCAAAGCAGATTTCATTGACGGCAAGGTCGAGGGTGGGATTGTTCACTCTGCCTTCGGCTCTTTTTCCCTTAACGGTGGGCCGGACTGGGGGATGAGCCGGGTAGAGCTGATGATCAGACCGGACGATGTGGACTTTGTCCTTGATGCGGCAGGTCAGGCCACGATTACCGAGGCGCATTTTCTCGGGGCCTCTGTATTGTATCAGCTGCGGTTTGCCGACGGCAGGGCAATTCACGCGATCAGGCCCTCTGCAGAGCCGGCCCCTGTGGGCAGCAAAGTGCGTGTTAAGGTCGATGCGAGCCATATCGTTATTTTTCCTAAAGAACTGCAAGTGCCGGGCTAACGGCAATAACAGATCAGTCATTTTGCCCCGGCTGTTGCTCCTCAACCAGTAACAGGTAAACGGCCAGGAGGTCGTTTTTCAGAATTGCCTCCACAATTTGCGGATCAAACTGTGTTTCCGAACAGCGCAACAGTTCCTCCTTTACTTTTTCCACTGTTTTTGCATGGGAATATGGACGATTAGAAAGCATGGCATCCACTGCGTCCGCAATGCAAATTACCCGGGCACTGAGGGGAATTTGCGAACCCTTCAGCCCTATGGGATATCCTGATCCGTCAAATTTTTCGTGGTGATAGAGGACAAGCGGGACCACTCCTTTTAAGAATTGCACGGGAGAGAGAATTTCCGCACCGATGAGCGGGTGTTTTTTTATAATATCGTATTCTTGATCAGTTAAAACATCTTCCTTCATCAGTATTGATTCGGGAACGCCGATCTTACCGATATCATGAAGGATAGCAGCCTGCCTGATTAACCCCAACTCTTCCTCGGAACAACCTACATGCTGACCAATGATTTGGGCTAATTTGGAAATTCTTTCCTGATGCCCCTTGGTATAAGCATCCTTGGCATCCACGGTCGCCACCAGTGATGATATAGTTTCCGCATAATGGCTTTGGATATTTTTATATACGTACTCCACTTCGTCCTCAAGGGTTTTATTGGCGAGCTGGAGTTCTTTCAGTTTGCTTTTGATGCCGCGGTTGTTATCGCGGCGGATCAGTCCTTTGGCTACAACTTCTTGCACCGTGGCACGGTTAAATGGCTTAATCAGGTAATCCAGAGCGCCATAGCGCAGAGCCTTTGTTGCTGTCTCCACAGAGGCATAGGCAGTGATCATGATCACCTCAGTTTCCGGTGATTTCTTTTTTATCTCTGCTAACAGATCGACACCGTTCATATCCGGCATGCGGATATCCAGGATGACCAGGTCGTATTCCGTCTTTTCAAAAGAAACCAGGGCGTCTTTGCCGGAGGCCGCGACGGCGACCTGGTAATCGTCACGTAAGATCATGCGCAGCGCTTCCCGCGGCCCGAGTTCATCGTCAACAATAAGTATACGCGCATCATGTACCAAGTGAATTCACCTGCCCCTTTCCATTATAAATCGGAAGTTCCACGTCAATTTTAAGGTACCCTCCCTGATTTAAGGAGGCATGCATTTTCCCCCCGTGGTCTTCAACAATCTTCCTGCTTACTGGAAGCCCTAAAGAGATACGCTGATCCTGCTGTAAGCAAAGAGGATTAAATATCTTATCCATATCTTCTTTCTGCAGCTTTGCCGTGGTGGAGCAGAAAGAAAGGCGTACACCCCCCCCAGTAAAGAAGGAAGGGCATGGCTCCACTTTAATGGATAAGCTGCTCTTTTCTGTCAGAGTGTGGAGAAAGCGGTAGGCGAGGTAGGCAAAAGCCCTGGCAAGCAGCGTCCGGTCCGCCCGCACCAGCAACGTTTGTTCATGCCGGAAAAATTCGATTGCGGCTTCAGCTGTACTATGCTGTTCCTGTATGAGGATAAGCCCATGCTCCACGATTTCATGGATATCTGCCGCACAGTATTTGTAAGAGAGAGGGGTGGCAAAATCGATAAGCTGTTCCACAAGCTCATTTAAACGCCTGACTTCTTTCTGCACGGTAAGGGCAAAACTTTCCCGGAATGACTCGTCGCCGTACCGCTCCGGCAGCATTTCCGCGAAAGTGAGGATAGCAACCATCGGATTTTTTATTTCATGGGCAAGCTGGCCCACAAAACGGTTAAGAACCTCCAACTGATCCGTCTTGCGCCGTTCCTGTTCCAGTTGGCGCCGCTCTGCGATATTGTCAAAAATCATAACGCTTCCCAGCATATTTTCGCCCTCTCCTACCAGTTGGTAAGCGCTTATTTCAAGGGGGATGCGGTCGCGGGGCAGTTCAAGTTCTTCCCGGTTGCGCCCCTGACCGCTGTTACGGGCATGAAAGAGGATATCGCCAAGGGGGCTGGGCAGGTAGCGCAGGTCTTTAGCGATGACCTCGCTGGCATCCATGTTCAAGATCTGTGCCGCTTGCCTGTTAAATGCGGTA
Source organism: Bacillota bacterium (assembly GCA_003456095.1). Lineage (GTDB taxonomy): Bacteria > Bacillota > Dethiobacteria > DTU022 > UBA8154 > UBA8154. The sequence continues at coordinate 9 of DMPF01000225.1, read as the reverse complement.
ATGCGATCA